>NZ_BAABCY010000067.1:0-7486 GCF_039539345.1 Snuella lapsa
ATTAAATTTGAAACAGAAAACACACCGCAACTAGCTCTTTTTTATTAAATCATTACGTCGAACTCAGGTTTAGAGTAACCCCATAGCACTTTACAATGAAGCACCTTTATATAAATAAGCAAATCACTTTAAGAAATGATGAATCCATAGCTAAATATCTAGTTGAAATAGGCAGGTTTAGTTTAATAACTGCTGAACGGGAAGTAGAATTAGCTACCTTAATTAGAAAAGGAAGCCAAGTGGCATTAAATGAATTAACCAAAGCCAATCTAAGATTTGTTGTTTCGGTGGCAAAACAATATCAAAATCAAGGATTACCTCTATCCGATTTAATAAGTGAAGGTAATTTAGGTCTGCTTACTGCAGCCAAAAGGTTTGACGAAACTCGTGGGTTTAAATTTATTTCCTATGCTGTATGGTGGATAAGACAGAGTGTAATTCAAGCTTTGGCTCAAAAATCCAGAGTGGTAAGATTACCATTAAACAAGATAGGGGTCATAAATAAAATTAAAGAGTCCACAGCTTTTTTTGAACAAAAGAACAACAGAGCTCCATCTGCCGATGAAATTTCAGGTATTATTGAAGTTTCCGTCTTAGAAATAGAGCTTTGCATGAAAAATGTCAAGTACTCTGTCTCTATGGACGCACCTCTTTCTAACGATTCCAATTTAAGTTTACATGATAAGTTTGGAACTGATGAATTTGATGCGCCAGATAAAACGTTATTAATTGATTCGTTAAGGGTTGATTTAGATAATGTTGTGAATTCTCTTTCAGAGCGAGAATCAGAAATAATTAAGCTTCATTACGGAATTGGCGTTGTTTCCTCAATGTCCTTAAATGAAATAGGAAAAAAACTAGAGATTACCAGAGAACGTGTAAGACAAATTAAAGGATTGGCTCTAAAAAAGTTAAAAAAGTCTGGAAGTTCCAATTTATTAAAATACCTATGATGTTATGTTATGCGAAGAGAATTTTATATTAAAAAACCATATGAAAAAAAGTGTTTCCTCTAACCCATTTTATTAAGTCTGTCTAAATTTTCCTTATTAAGTCCAAAATACTTCATCGAAAATATAAAACTATCTACAGAAACACTTCTCTGACTACATTTTAACACAATCATTTGGATTGCTACCCCTCTATTATGTATGTCGCAGTAGCTTTTGAATATTTTCTTTCAATTAAACGACATAAGAAACTATATCATGGAAAAGATTTTTTGGCCTCCTCCGTAATACGTTTTGGCAATTTATTTGTCAACGCGTTTACAGAAGTTGGTGTTTTCTATGTTGGAGTTATTTGTTATAATCTTACCCCATTGGAACATTCCTCACACATGATGGTTCTATTTGCTATGTTTTGTTTCGCTAGATTTTTTTAGATACTGGTCTCATAAAATATCGCATGAACAGCAATTTTGGTGGTCTACACATATTGTACACCACAGTTCAGCCTATTTTAACCTGTCCTCTTCATGTAGATAGTCTTGGGTGTAAAATTTAAAGCTTGTATTTTTTATGCCTATGTTTATGTTGAGTTTTGATTCAACGGTTTTTATTATAGTTTATCAGCTCGAAATATTATATCAATTTTGGATACATACAGAACTGATACTTAAATTACCAAAACCCATAGAATATATTTTTGGTTCACCATCTCATCATCGCGTACACCATTCTGTATATTACGATTATATTAATATAAAGCTATAGTTCTACACTTATTATTCGGGATCGTGTTTTGGAACCTTTAAGAACAAAGTGAGCAGGGTATTTAGGGCATAACCAAACCTGTTAATTTGTTTAATCCAATATCCTTGGTATTCAATGCTTGGGGTGATTTATTTATGGATATTTGTAAGCTGCTTAAAATGATTTGGAAAATATAATTTGGTAGTCCAAACTATATGAGAAAGTGAACAAATAAAAAAGTAAAAACGATGGATTTTTGACTGCAATTTTTGAATTATGCACTTTAACAAGTAACTATAAAAATAATCCCTCCTCAAGTAATAATATATTTAAGTTCCCTAAATCTTAATAGTAAAATCTGTTCTCAAAACACTTAATACTATTTAAACAGCCATAAACATGTTAATAAAATTTATTTTTTACAAGTGCGTAGGTTGTTATGTGCCTCTTTAAATACTTGTAGACGGTTATTAGCAATAAATTAAATAAAGTGTTAGGCAACGTTTTTATTCTAATACCTTTGCAGTTTAGAATTATTCTTGAAATAAGCATTATCTTTAGTTCAATTCTTAAATGAGCTTATTCCATTTTGAAAATCTAGTTTAAATATATGGTAAGTTTAAGATGCAAACTTATGGTTATAAATGAACTGGAAAAACTAGGGTTGCATTACGCCAATATTGAATTAGGGATGGGAGAAGTAAAAGAATAAATTAATTTTGAATCACTGCTAGAGCTAAAATTTAACTTGGCAATGTCTGGTTTAGAATTGATGGATGATAAAAGAAGCATTCTTGTAGATAGGATAAAAAATGTCATAATAGAAATGATTCATTATTCTGAAGGGGTTCCAACGGTTAACTATTCAGATTATATTGCTGAAAATGTGCTGATTATTAAAAGATTAACATATAATTGAAGGGTCTATAGTTATTTTAACCTACCTTTACCAAATTAGATAGTTGAACTGCCTTTCTTTATTTAATTTGTATCCCACTATTACTTAAATCTCAGCATTCCTCAATTTTTTAATTATGGTAGTGTGTGTTATTCACTTGTACACATAAAAGCATATGAATTTGTACCCTGAAATAGGATTGCAAGCAATAATTTAATATCAAAAGGGTATCGAAAATCTAAAATTTTCAAGAAAAGTAAACTCCGATTTTTCAAAAATATTGAGAGGAAGGGTAAATACATATTTTAAAGCTAACAAAAAGAGTAGAAATGCTAATACAAATATGTTTGTTAAGACATTTGTTATGGTTGCCTTATTTTTTGTACCCCTAATAATAATGGCTACAGGTGCAGTGACTTCAGTGTTTTTGCTTTTCGCATTGTATATAGTTAGCGGGTTTGGAATGGCAGGAATTGGTATGGGTGTCATGCACGATGCTATTCATGGATCGTACTCAAAAAACAAAAGAGTTAACACGATTTTGGGCTATTCATTCAATCTAATTGGAGCCAATGCTACGGTATGGAGAATACAGCATAATATTTTACATCATACTTACACAAATATTGATAACGCAGATGACGATCTTAATGCCCCTTTCTTTTTGCGATTTTCACCTCATGCCAAACACTACTGGCTACACCAATTTCAGCACATATACATTTGGTTTTTTTACGGGATATCAACTATTTCATGGATAACAACTAAAGATTTTGTACGTCTAAAACGTTATAAGAATATGGGATATTTAAATAAAAAGCACGAATATATTAAAGCATTTACAAGCATGACTGCTTGGAAATTATTGTATTTTTCGTATGCGTTATTACTACCCATGCTTATGATCTCGCTTCCATGGTGGCTCATTCTACTCGCATTTATCAGTATGCATTTTATTACCGGACTTTTGGTTAGTATTGTTTTTCAAATGGCGCATATCATGCCGGAAAATGAGTTTCCTCTTCCGAATAAAGAGGGCATGATGAAAGTAGATTGGTATGGGCATCAATTTGCGACAACATGTAATTTTTCACTTAATAATAAGCTTTTATTTTGGTTTATTGGTGGCTTAAATTACCAGATAGAACATCATGTATTGCCTGACGTTTGCCATGTACATTATAAAAAATTGGCCAAGATCGTATCACAAACCGCACATGAATTTGGATTCCCGTATAATGTTAAGCGAACTTTGTTTCAAGCTATAAAGGATCATATTATAATGCTTCGCTTGTTAGGCAAGAAAATAGTTGAAAAGCAAAGTATAGTGGAATTAACAACGAATTTTAATTAAGAAAATAGAATAATGATAAAAACATTAATAAATAAATTAATAAATAATGATAATGCAACTATTATGAAAGAAGGTACAGTAAAATTTTTCAATAATGCCAAAGGATTTGGTTTTATATCAGTTAAAGACTCTGAAGAAGAAATATTTGTTCATACATCAAATCTTATTGATCAAATTAAAGAAAACGATAATGTAACATTTGAAATCGAAAAAGGACAAAAAGGATTAAGTGCTATAAAAGTGAGTTTAGTCTAGTGAATATGTAGCCTTCCCTTTTTTAGGGAAGGCTACAAATGGATTTGAAAAGAATAGATCTTAAAGACATAATTGTATCATTTTTATAAGTTACAATTTAAATGACGATACTTGGTACTTTTTAATATTGTGGTTATGCATATCTAAATAGTGATATTTTTCAGTTTCATTTTTAATAATATAGGTAACAACATTTCTAATTTTGTTGTTAATTTTTGGTGCTTCTTTTAGAAAAATAATTAATGTTTTCATTTTTATTGTTTTTTAAGTTTAGCAAAAGTTACTAGTTCTAACTACAATTATCTAAAGGTGATCTTTTTAATTGGAATAAGCATCATTATTAACAATCAATTTAAACCAGCAAAAGTTCTATTATTTTTTAGAATGACATCTCATGTTTAAAAGTGTCGTTTTATTATTACAGCATTAATGTTCATTCTCAATAAGGCAATAACAAATTAATGGCTATATGGTAAGTTTAATATAAGCCTATGTTAACATGGTTTCGAAAACTAGATTCTTATTATACAGGTATTTAACTTGGTATGACTAATATAAGTTGGCTATTAGCATTTTAAACTATTATACAATTGATTGAGCGTACCCCAATCTGTTATGAATCAATTTAGAATTTTCTTATTCTTTTTTTTAATAAAGAAGGATAACTACATATTATCCCAATTATAAGACGTTTCTTTACAAAAGTTTCCAAAATTATTATTTAATAAGGATTTTTCTATTTCACCTTATTTTGACTATGCTTTTTGTTTGGCTAGCCGATACTTTTTGTAACCAAGAACTCCTTAGAAATAATGAAACCTCATTATTATTTGGATGATTTAATAAAACTTTAGTTTGAATGACACCACTCCAAATAATTAAACAAGTTACAATTAGAGATGACTTATCGTTAAATAAATATTTGAATGATATTAACAAAATAAATTTAATATCATTAGAACGGGAGGTTGAATTGGCTATACTAATAAAAGAAGGCAATCAGCTTGCTTTGAATGAACTAACAAATGCCAATCTTAGATTTGTTGTATCTGTAGCTAAACAGCATCAAAACAAAGGCTTATCACTTCCTGATTTAATTAATGAAGGAAATTTAGGGTTATTAAAAGCGGCAAAACGTTTTGATGAAACTCGTGGATTCAAATTTATTTCTTATGCCGTATGGTGGATTAGACAAAGCATAGTACAATCTTTATCTGAAAATTCAAGAACAGTAAGACTGCCTCTTAATAAGATAGGCGCTATAAATAAAATAAAAAAGGCAATAACTTTTTTTGAACAAAAGAATAACCGCGAGCCTAGTATTTATGAAATCTCTGAGATTATAGACGTACCTGTTTTAGAGGTTGAACTTTGTATTAAGAGTTCTGGATATAATGTTTCTATGGATGCACCATTGTCTAAAGATACAGAGCTTAATATGCATAACGTTATTGTTACCGATATGTATCCACAGCCAGATGCTGTTTTATTGTTAGACTCACTCCGTATAGATTTAGAAGCTGTATTGAATTCTCTTTCAGAAAGAGAGGCAGAAATAATTAAACTTCATTATGGTATAGGCTTAGAATCTTCAATGACTTTATTGGAAATAGCTCAATTATTTGGAATAACGCGAGAACGGGTAAGGCAAATAAAAGAGTCCGCAATTTCAAGAATTAAAAACTCAAATAAGTCTCACCTTTTAATAAAGTATTTGGGGTAAGAAACGATTACTAATTGTACAAAAAAATAATTATAAACTAGTATTAACAGTGTTACCCAACGTTTTTTCTTTCAGCCAACTTTCTATACATAATGACTTATATAGTTTATCTTTGACTAAATAAGAAACGCATTTTAATTCCTAAAAATTAATGAAGCTTTATATTAAATATATGGTAAGCTTAAGATGCAAGCTTTTCGTTAAAAATGAGCTAGAAAAACTGGGTTTACACTATATAAGTGTTGAGCTTGGAATAATTGAAATAAAAGAAGATATTTCCGAATCTCAAAAACAAGAATTCAAATCAAATTTAGCGATATCAGGGTTAGAATTAATGGATGATAATAGAAGTATTCTTATAGATAAAATAAAAAACGTGATTATAGAAATGATTCATTATTCTGATGAAGTCCCAAAAGTTAATTATTCAGATTATATAGCACAAAAATTGAATTATGATTACACGTATTTATCAAATTTGTTTTCAGAAGTAAAAGGAATTACTATTCAGCATTTTATTATTAAACACAAAATAGAAAGGGCAAAAGAATTGATTCTTTATAACGAACTTAATCTCACTGAAATTGCCTATAAATTAAATTACAGTAGTGTTGCTCATTTGTCTAACCAATTCAAAAAAGTTACTGGACATACACCTACTTTTTATAAAAAAATCGGACAAAAAAGAAAGCTGAATCTAGAGAACCTGTAACATGTGTAATGATATATGTCAGTTGTGTAACACAATTTAAGGTATTAGTCGTCATCTTTGTGATAGTAGTACAATTAAGCACTACTTTAAATACATAATTATGGAAACCCAGAACAAAGAAGGCGAGAAAAAGACAAGTGAGCTATTTAAATTTAGTGGCGATTGGGACAAACAATCAAAAGCATTGAAAGTAAGATATCCAAAATTGACTTCTGAAGATGTGAAATTTGAAAGTGGTAAAGAATTAGATTTAATTAAAAGATTAGAGAACAAGTTAGATAAAGACAGAAATGAAGTTGTAGGTATCTTGAAATCAAATTATAAAAGCATTGCAAATGCAATCTAGAATATTAAGTTAAGTCTATGTATTAAGAACAGTTTTTCACTAAACTGTTCTTTTTTATAAGCTTTATTTTAAATCAGTGATTTGTGTAATTATAGCCATAAAGTGTATAACTTAATATACTATCTCATCGTTATCTTTGTAAGGCTATTAATCAATTAGGGAAGTTAGGATAAGTTATTTATTCGGACTTAAAAAAGCAGACTCAAGTCTGCTTTTTTTCATAAAAATAATATTCAACAGCGATATTTATATATTCGTCCGACTAGCTTTTTTTAGTTCCATTTCATAGGTTGCAAACGTCTAATAAACTTTATTTGTTTTCTTCCATTCTGGGCAATATTTATATGCACTGGTTTATCCTTTAAATCATTAATTATGTTCTTAACAAAAGGTTCAATGACAACTGTAGTTTTTAGTTGCTTTTTTTTAGATACTGGCTATTTCGGCGTGACCATGCCACGTATTTCGGTCAAACAGTGCCACTTTGAGAGATCCTGCAATGAT
>NZ_BAABCY010000068.1:0-35601 GCF_039539345.1 Snuella lapsa
GCTGGGGGGAATCCTGATAAGGTTTTTAAAACTTAAAAAAAATGGCCGGAATTTCTTCCGACCATGGCTACTTTAAAGGAGCTTTTTTTATTTTTACACAAAATGCTAAATAATGCACCGTAAATTATTCTGGTTAGTTTTTATTCTTTTCCTTAACACCGTAAATGCTCAAGAAAAATTCACCTTTAGCGGAACCATTTTTGAAGAAAAAAGTAATGAAACTTTAATAGGTGTTAATATCCTATTTCCCGATTTAAAAACAGGAACCTCAACCAACGAATATGGCTTCTTTTCTATTACTCTACCAAAAGGCACTTACAAAATAGGAATAAGCTATCTGGGATTTAATAAAAAAGTTGATACCATAATATTATCTAAAAATATATCGAGGGATTACAGTCTCACAGATATATTGGAAAACCTTGACGAAGTTGTTATAACCAGCAACAGTGAAAAGCTCGACATAAAATCTCCACAAATGAGTGTAAACCGTATTACCTCAGGAACCATTAAAGAAATACCTGTTGTACTCGGTGAATCAGACATTATAAAGGCCATTACACTGCTCCCTGGAATAACGAACGCTGGCGAAGGCTCATCTGGCTTTAATGTTCGTGGTGGCGCAGCAGACCAAAACTTAATTCTTTTAGATGAAGCCACAGTATATAACGCTTCACATTTATTTGGTTTCTTTTCTGTTTTTAACCCAGACGCCATAAAAGACCTAAAACTATATAAAGGGGGGATTCCTGCACGATATGGTGGACGCGTATCATCTGTTTTGGACATCTATCAGAAAGATGGCAATAGTAAGTCCCTTCATTTTAACGGTGGTATAGGGCTTGTATCCAGTAGATTATTGGCCGAAGGCCCTCTAAAAAAAGACAAAGGTTCTTTTCTATTTGGTGGCAGATCGTCCTATGCACATTTGTTTCTTCCGCTATTCGACACCGATAATATTGCATACTTCTACGACTTAAACACTAAATTAAGCTATAAGCTAAATAGCAATAACAGTATATACCTCTCAGGATACTTTGGACGCGATGTTTTTAGAATTGCCGACAGTTTTGATAACACTTATGGTAATAGTGTATTAAATTTTAGATGGAACCATTTATTCAATGACAAACTCTTTTCTAACCTTTCCTTAATTTACTCTGATTATTATTATGGCCTAAAACTTAATTTTGTTGAGTTCGACTGGAATTCAGGCATTAAAAATTTTAACTTAAAATACGATTTCAAACATTACTTAAGCAACAAATTAAAACTGGAGTATGGACTAAACAGTATTTATTATAAATTTAATCCGGGTAACATAGTACCAACTTCTGAAACATCTGGTATTAATCCTTTTAAACTAACAGATAAATATGCTTTCGAAAATGCCCTCTATCTTGATGTAAACCATAAAGTTTCAAATTCATTATCGTTGTCATATGGCTTAAGGTTCAGTTCATTTTTTAGACTCGGTCAAAACGAACTCAACACCTACGAAAATAACTTACCCGTTCTATTTAATGAGGATTTAAAAATTTATGAATTAGCTGAACCTACAGGAACCAAAATGTACAAACGCAGTGATATTATAGCGCAGTTCCACAATTTAGAACCCCGCATATCTCTTTCATACCAATTAAACAAAAACAGTGCTTTAAAAGCTAGTTTTAACAAAATAAGTCAGTATTTACACTTATTATCAAACACCAGCTCCCCTACACCCCTAGACGTATGGACGCCTAGTGGCAAATATGCAAAACCACAGCTACTAAATCAATTTGCCATAGGTTATTTTAAAAATTTTAAAAATGACAACTATTCTTTTGAAATTGAAAGCTTTTATAAAACTGTAAAAAACAGAATAGACTATATAGATGGTGCAAATTTAATTGCTAACAATGCCATAGAACAGGTTATTTTAAGTGGAAAAGCTAAAGCATATGGTTTAGAATTACTCCTCAAAAAACACAAAGGTCTTATAAATGGGTGGCTTGCTTACACCCTATCTCGTTCCGAACAGCAAACAAAAGGCAGGACTCCAACAGAGATCGGAATAAACAATGGAAGATGGTATAAAACGCCATACGACAAAACACATGACCTATCGTTTACAGGCAGCTACCAATGGAATAGTAAATGGAAACTAAATGCCAATTTTTTATTTCAAACTGGTCAGCCAACAACCTATCCCGATGGACAGTATGAATACAATGGTATTAACATTCCTAATTTTAGTGGGCGAAATACAGACAGATTGCCCACATACAACCGTTTGGATATGGCAGCAACATTTACACCAAAGCCTAAAAAATCAAGCGGTTGGCAAAGCTATTGGGTTTTTAGTATTTACAACATTTATAATAGAAGAAATGCAGCATCAATATCATTTAGACAAAATAATGATACAGGATTAAATGAAGCTATTCGACTTTCTATTTTTGGAATTGTACCTTCAATATCTTATAATTTTAAATTTTAAGTTTATGAGATTTATACATAACAAATATTGGTGCCAACCGAGATATTTACCGATAACATAAATATTTGCCAATAGACAATTCTGACCGCTAAAAAACAAATAAAATTAAAAACAGATGAAACAAACATTAACAACTTTAAGAAATAGCTTCCCTAAAGGTTTTGTATACATACTGTTGCTTTGTTTTTTTTCTATGTCGTGTGAAGATGTCATTGACGTAAAAGTGCCTGAATCTCAACCAAAATTGGTAATAAATGCCTCATTAAACTGGTTTAAAGGTTCTGATGGAAAATCACAATATATTCAGCTAACACTTAGTGCTCCTTATTTTAACAACTCTATACCTCCTGCTACCGGTGCCACTGTAACCGTAACGGATTCCAACAACAATATCTTTACTTTTACAGAAGAAGATAATACAGGTATTTATAAAACCAACAACTTCATAGCTGTAATTAACGGCACTTATAACCTTAATATTTTATATAAAGGCGAGTTATATACAGGTACTGAAACACTTATCCCTGTAAGTGATATAGATTATGTGGAGCAAAAAAACAATGGAGGTTTTTCTGGTGAGGAAACCGAAATAAAAGCCTATTATCAGGATCCCAAAAATATTGAGAACTTTTACTTTTTTGAATTCATTAACACCGATACCGAATTATTAAGCCTAGAAGTTTATGATGATGAATTTAACGATGGTAACGAAATTTTTGCTTTCCATTCTAGTGAAGACTTAAATACGGGTAATGAACTTATTATTAGAAATTATGGTGTATCAAAACGGTTCTATAACTTTATGAATATTTTACTCCAACAAAGTGATGATGAAGCTGGTGATCCATTTGAAACACAGCCAGCATCGGTAAGAGGCAACTGCATAAACACAACAAACCCAAACAATTACCCTCTGGGATACTTTAGAGCTTCAGAAGTAGCGAGTTTCCAATACATCGTTGAATAGGTTCTTTAAAGCCCAATTTTATTAATACTGATACCTTTAATTTTTCGCTTCCATAACAATGGACCAATCATTACTATGGATTTCTCAATCTAAAAAGTTTCTACACGTAAATATTTGAACGAAAACTCATATAGATATAGCGAAATTTAGTATTCAAATTGTTAAAATTTCATAGCGGCATAATAATTGATAGAATTTTTCTACAATATTTTTTTAAGTAAATCCGTTTTGCATTTTTAAAACGTTAATAAAATATTAATTGTAAGAATTTTATAAAAAAGTTAACTTTTATAAAGTCTAATACCATTTACATTTATTTTTTTAATCAACATCAATCAAAAATTATGAACAAAAAAAAGATCATTTACGTAGCGTTAATCGCTATAACACTTGTTGCTACTTATTCATTTTATAGCAGTAGTAGTGATGAAGATGTTTCACTAACCGCCAAGGTAACCAAAGGAACTTTTACAGACGAAGTCATTATTTCGGGCGAGGCGCAATCAACCAGCTCGAAAAAAATCAATGGACCAAGTAATGCCAGTAGGTTTGGATTATACCAATTAAAAATACAGGATTTAGTTCCAGAGGGAACTGTTGTAAAAAAGGGAGGGTATATAGGTAAATTAGACCCGTCCGAAGTTAACGGTAAAATTAACGATGCCATGCTAAATCTTGAAAGTGCGCAATCCAAGTACACACAACAGCAGCTAGATACAACCCTTACATTAAAACAAGAACGCAATACCATTAAAGATTTGTTATTCAGTATTGAAGAGGACAAATTAGAATTGGAACGCTCAAAATACGAATCGCCAGCAACTATTAGATCCTTAGAGATAAAAATTGAAAAGACCGAGCGAAATTTAAAAGAAAAGAAAGCAGACTATTCTATTAAAAAGAGACAGGCCAATGCCAAAATGATTCAGGTTGGTAACGAAGTGCTAAAAATTAAAAAACTAATCGATGATTTAAGAAGCTTACAAAAAGAATTTACCATTTATTCTGATGATGATGGTATGGTCACCTATGTAAAAGAATGGAATGGAGCTAAAAAAAAGGTAGGATCAACGATATCTCCTTGGGAGCCAGCAATAGCCAGCTTACCCGACTTAACAAAAATGGAATCCAAAACCTATAGCAATGAAGTAGACATTAGAAAAATAAAAAAAGATCTTAAAGTAAAAGTAGGTTTTGATGCATTCCCAGACATCGAATTAGACGGTGTTGTAACAGAGGTAGCCAATGTTGGAGAAACCAAAGCTGGCTCAGACATTAAGCTTTTTCAAGTTCTAATCAAACTTAATGGAACAGATGAAAACATTAGACCTGGTATGACCACATCCAATAGAATATTAACACACCAAGAAGAAGATGTATTAATGATGCCCTTGGAAGCTGTATTCTCTAAAGACTCTATTAGCTTCGTTTATGTTAAAAAAGGTTATTCTGTAGAAAAAACACAAGTCGAACTAGGGCTTTCAAATAACGAAACCGTAATAATCAATAAAGGATTAAATGAAGATGACATCGTTTTCCTAAATAAACCTGAAGGATTGGAAGAAAAAAGTATAACGCTATTAAACTAAGAGATGATAGACAAGATACTTTTAGACAAACTAAAATCCAATTTTAGGGAAGCCTTCTGGTTTATAAAAACCAATAAAATAAGAACCTTTTTAACGGCCTTAGGAATTATTTTTGGTGTAGCTTCCGTAATCACCATGCTCGCAATTGGTAATGGTGCAGAACAGGAAATATTGGCGCAATTGGAATTGGTTGGAGTTAATAACATAGTAGTTACTCCTATTCCAGATAAAGAAGACGAGACTGACAGTGAAGAAGATAATAAAACTGAATCCAAACAGTTTTCTAAAGGCTTAGATATTTTAGATGCTTTAAGTGTTCAAGAAAATATTCCCAGTGTAAAACTTGTTAGTCCTGAAATCATTTTAGATACCTACGTAATTAACAATGGGAAACAAAACCCTGTTAAACTTATCGGGATAACCCCTACTTTTTTCGAATCTTCCAATGTAAACTTGGACAAGGGTAAAATATTTTCTGATTACCAAATCAAAAATGCATTACCTGTATGCATCATAGGTAAAAAAGTCGAAAAAAAATTATTTACGGGAGAAAGTGCCTTAGGCAAACAAATCAAAGTTAAAAATGTTTGGTTACAAGTTATAGGCGTTATTGAAGAAAAATTAATATCCGATAAAGCTCAGGAAAATTTAGGCATTAGGGATTTAAACCAAGATGTCTACATACCTACAAGTACGTTTTTAGTCCGTTATAGAGACAGGAAAGTTATCACCGATAAGATAGGGGCTCGAAGGGGAAATCAAAATGGCCCCAAACAACGTATTCCCCGAGGAAACTATCATCAAATAGATAAATTAACGGTTCAGGTTTCCAACTCTAATGAGCTGAAAGCAACTGCCGAAGTTTTAAGTAAAATGCTTAAACGTAGACATAATGACGTATTGGATTTTGAAATAACCATTCCGATACAACTACTTAAACAACAGCAAAAAACAAAACAAATTTTCAATATAGTATTGAGTATTATTGCTGGTATATCGCTCTTAATAGGCGGTATTGGGATTATGAATATTATGTTGGCATCGGTTCTGGAGCGCACTAAAGAAATAGGCATAATACGCGCTATTGGTGCTACCGAGCAAGACGTAGTTTTACAATTCCTATCGGAATCTGTTCTCATTAGCCTTGGAGGTGGTGTTATTGGTATTTTTGCAGGTATTATTGGTGCCTATATTATTGAATTGACATCTGGTATTAAAACCATATTATCTGTAAATTCAATGATGCTTTCCTTTTTTATTGCTGTTATCGTAGGATTGGTCTTTGGAATATTTCCTGCCAAAGCAGCAGCAAAAAAACGTCCAATTGAAGCTTTAAGAAGTGAATAACCTCATACTTTTTAAATTGTAAACACGCACATGCAATATAACATCCATGTTAAACAACAAAATGATTATATGGATATTATACGCATGTACTAAGCCCGGTCGGAGCATGACCTACTAAAAACAATAAATATAAACACATGAAAAAAATATATCTGATTTTAATAGCATTATTGCCTATAATTTCATTTTCTCAATCTCAAAAGATAACATTAGATGAAGCGATAAGCATCGCCAAAAAAAAATCGCCAGATTATAAAACAAACTTAAATATTAATCAAAGAAGTTATTGGCGCTTTAAAAACTACAAAGCACGTTTTTTACCTCAATTTAGACTTGATGCGACCTTACCAGAATACAGGAATTCTGTTAGAAGGCTAACTAACGATGCTGGTCAGGATATCTTTGTAAATCAAGATCAGCTATTAATAGAAGGCGGATTGTCCATATCCCAAAATATCCCATATACGGGTGGTACCTTGTCGGTATACTCAAATTTGGAACGTGTAGAACTTTTTGGTCTTGACGATAATATAGGATACTCAGTAATTCCTTTTTCCCTTAGATACCGTCAAAACTCATTGTTTTTCAACCCCTACAGATGGGACAAAAAGATAGAGCCCTTAATTTATGAAGAATCTAAAAGGGATTTTATAGAAAAAATGGAGCAAATCTCCATAAGCACTTGCCGCCGCTATTTTAGCTTGCTTAAAGCTCAAATGCAATTAAAAATAGCGAAAAAGAATCTTTCCAATCAAGATACGTTATATCAAATTTCTCAAGGACGGTTTAAAGTTGGTAAAATTGCAGAAAACGAATTATTACAAATGGAATTAACACTTTTAAATTCAGAAAACAACGTTACTATAAACACCATAGAATTAAAGAGAAGTTCCCAAAATATGGCACGATATCTAGAACTGGATACAGAGGATATAGAACTAGGCATTCCAGATAACTTAGCCCTTTTTAACGTTAGTGTTGATAAGGCAATTCAAGAAGCTCAGACCAATAGAAAAGCTGTCATCGAATTCAGGAGAAAACGTCTAGAAGCAGAAAGGGAACTTGCTCGTGCAAAAGGAACCAACAAAGTAGAGTTGGGTCTTAATGCCAATTTCGGAATTTCTCAAAACGGAGATGATTTCAATAACCTTTTTAACAACTTTAATAAGCAACAAATTTTGTCTTTATCGCTTTCCATACCAATATTTGATTGGGGCGTTTCAAAATCAAGGCGCAAAATGGCCGAAGCCGATTTAGATTTAACCAACAATAACATAGAACAGGACAAACAAGCTTTTGAGCAAGAAATCTATTTGCATGTTTTAAATTGGACCAATCAAAGGGATTTTCTTGCAACCTCCGAAAAAGCAAAGGAGATTGCCATTAAAAGATATGAAATATCAAAAAAAAGGTACATGTTGGGTAAAATTACCATTACCGACCTAAACATTGCGCTACAAGAAAAGGACAAAGCCGTACTCCAATATTTAAACTCCCTAGAAAAATTCTGGATAGACTATTATACGTTAAGACAACTTACCTTATATGATTTTATCAATGATAAAAGAATAGAAATTGAGGACATCTTATATGAATAAGCACTAACTGTTGGCCTCTAAAAATTTATTTTAACTTACAGGTAATCACTAAAAGATTTAAATCTCGATTATCGAGTAATATAAATGATTAATTCATATTTTTGAGGCATGAGCTTTATAAAAACCACCGAACAGGATTCTAAATACAACCATCTGGAAAAGATGAGTGTTAGCGAATTATTAGAGAATATTAATAACGAAGACAAAACTGTTCCGTTCGCTGTCGAAAAAGCCTTGCCTCAAATAGAACGACTAATAGAACAAATTGTTATCAAATTAAAACAGGGAGGGCGTTTATTTTATATTGGCGCCGGCACCAGTGGGCGTTTAGGTATTTTAGATGCTTCGGAATGCCCTCCTACCTTTGGCGTAGATCCCAATCCTGTAATAGGGCTTATAGCAGGAGGAGATAACGCTATTAGGAATTCCGTTGAATTTGCAGAAGATTCCTCCACACAGGGTTGGAAGGATTTGCAAAAACATAAGATTTCAAATGAAGACGTTGTTGTTGGTATCGCTGCATCTGGAACGACCCCTTTTGTAATAGCTGCTATAAAAGCATGTAATGAAAATAATATTATTACAGGCTGTATTACTTGTAATATAAACAGTCCTCTTTCTAATGTTTCTAGATTTCCTGTTGAAGTTGTTGTTGGTCCGGAATTTGTTACAGGAAGCTCTAGAATGAAAGCTGGTACCGCCCAAAAGCTTGTTCTTAACATGATAACTACTGCTACGATGATCCAATTAGGCCATATTAAAGGTAACAAGATGGTCGATATGCAACTAAGCAATACCAAACTGGTGGATCGCGGTACAAAAATGCTCATGAAAGAATTAAATATTCCTGAAGAAGAAGCTTCAAAGCTTTTAAAAAAAAATAAAAGCGTTCGCCTTGCCATTCAAAACTATAATAATGGAAACTGAAAAAACCGACAAAGAAACGCTTGCAAAAGGCTTAAAGACCATGGGAATAACACTAGTTCTCATGTTTGCTGGCCCTACCCTTTTGTATATTGTACTCAACAATAAAGACAAACCTTTTCATATTCCGCTTTTAATTATATCTATAGCTATCTGCGGACTTGCCATTTACTTCGGCTTCAGAGGCATCAATACAATCTTAGATAGCATGTTTAAAAAGAAACCTTAACCCAAGGTTGTTTG
The DNA here is from genome assembly GCF_039539345.1 of Snuella lapsa. NCBI lineage: Bacteria > Pseudomonadati > Bacteroidota > Flavobacteriia > Flavobacteriales > Flavobacteriaceae > Snuella > Snuella lapsa. Next base: position 9,151 of record NZ_BAABCY010000068.1, read on the forward strand.
CTTAGGCGTGGTAGGGTTATATCCAAAATCTGAATCTTTAAAAGTAATACCCAACCCTTTTAATATATAATTTATTATAGCGTAATGGTGAATCGTATGGCTATTTGCTTGTGAAAACAAGGCACCGTACGTATAGGTAATCTCTATTGTCCCCAGACCTAAATCGTCCAATACACGCACATTCCCTTCCATATCAAAGTTCGTAACTGTTAGCTCGTCTACTATTGTATCCAAATATTGTTGCGCCGAATCACAATTGGATTCAACCACTTTATTTCTACGTCTGGCCGTTAAATCTATTTTTTTGCCTGTAATATTTAATATACAATCGTAAAAATCCAGAATATGCCTAAGATGCGTTCCAATACTAGAATAATACGGAGCTATAGAGGTATCGCATAATTGCGAATCTGTTAATTTCTCTAACAAATACTTAGACTTTTGAAGTGTTTTAAGTGTAGATCCAATAATTTCGTTCATGAAGACTAATGTAGCTAAAATATTTAATTTTTAAAATTATTTAAAAATTAGTCTTATAATAATCGTTTCCTTACAATAAAATTTAGAAGCATTACAGTCAAATTCCATTATATTACACTAGATTTTTTTACAATATACTTTTAATCAAATCATTATACAAAAATTTACTAACTTTAAAGTATTAGTATTCATTTAGTTTTTTCGCTATTAACCAACTATATGTTATAATCAACCCTATGGTAGCTGGTCTAAAAATTAAATTCTTTGTTAGCCTTGTAATTACTTGTTCATTTTTAATGAATAGCCAAAATTTAGTGAACAAGCATCAAGACACACTACCTATTACCAAACAGTTTGCATTTAAAACGCTAACCATAAGTGACGGTCTATCCCAAAATAGTGTAATTAGCATTGCTCAAGATAGTATAGGATATTTATGGTTAGCTACGCAAGATGGTTTGAATAAATATGATGGCAGAAGTTTTACACATTACAATAAACAATTTGAAGACATAACACGAACAACTTTTAGTAAACTTGGAAAAATATATATCGATAAACAAAATAGATTATGGATAATAACGCATTCTGGCAAACTGGAAATATATCAACCAGAAAACGATTCCTTTAAACATATAAAACTCCCTTATAATACTAGCTCCATTTATCAAGATAAAAACTTAAACCTATATATTGGCACCTACGACAAAGGGTTGTTTAAGATAGATTATAGATCAAAGGACACCTTACAGATCTTTCAGACTAGAGACAGGTATAGAACTGTTTACGACTATATTGAAACCGACGACGGTTTAATCGTTACATGCTCTGGAGCTATCTACCTATACAACGGTAATACTTACAAGGCCTTAACTGTTGAAAGCCGTTTAAACACCAATTTTAGTAGCATTCAAAAAACACCAAACGGAAATCTTTGGATAGGAACTTATGGAGCTGGGCTATTTTACAAACCCTATAATACAGACAACATCACAAGGTTTGAGCATGATAAACTGCCTCACAATCTTAATATAGAGGATCTTTTGGTCGACTCCAAAGATCGCTTATGGATTGCTACTTATGGCAATGGAGTATACTTAATGGATTTAAAATCAAAAAAGATAACCAACTTCAAAGCTAATAAAAATGACCCGTTTGCAATACATTATAACGACATGCTTTGTCTTTACGAAGACACCACAGGCATTATATGGTTTGGTTCAGACGGAACTGGAGCTAGCTACTATGATGAACATTTAATAAAATTTAATATCCTTACCAACAATCAAGTACCCAAAAGCGTCAATGTAGATATGGTTAGGAGTATAACAACAGACAAAGAAGGGAACATTTGGATAGGAACTTCTGGAATGGGTTTAACTTACGTAGATATTAAAAATAAAAATTATAAAACCTTCACTTCCAACAACTCCCAACTTAACAGTAGTAGAATCATTAGCTTGAATTACTTTGACAATGAGCTATGGACAGGACATCAAGGTTATGGACTTAATAGTATGGACATTTCTGGAAATTTTAAATCCTATCCAAAGTGCAACAACTTTACTATATGGCGCATTGTTGAAGAAACAAAAAATTCAAGATGGCTGTGTACAGAGCGTTACGGAATTATTCTATTCGATAAAGACAAAGGTTTTATTAAAAGATACAGTAAAGAAAACTCTGCCCTTACCTCAAACAATGTTAGAGCTTTAGTAAAGGAAAACGATAGCATACTCTGGATCGGCACAGACAATGACGGCGTGTTTAAATTGAATAAAAACACAAATAAGATCTCTAAAATAAATGGTTTGCATTATAAAGTAAAGTCGTTGCTCTATACAAACAACATCTTATGGGTTGGTACTAACGGTACGGGTATAAAAAAATTCGACATTATCAAGAATACTGTTCAAACCTATACCCAAAAAGACGGACTTGCCAATGATGTAATATACGGTATCTTACCGGACGGTAATGGGGTACTATGGTTGAGCACCAATAAAGGAATAACCAGATTTGATAATACAAGCACCAACAAAAGTTTCGAAAACTTTAGCTTTTATGATGGATTACAAGGCAGCGAATTTAACACAGGTGCATATTTTAAAGATTCGAAAGGAACACTGTATTTTGGAGGCCTTGAAGGCATCAATTGGTTTAACCCAGAACAGTTAACATACAACACCGTTAAACCCAGAACCGTTATTACGAAGCTTGAAGTTTTTTCCAATGGACGGCCCTTAAGTAATGATTTAGAATTAAAATATGATCAAAATACAGTAACATTCACCTTTTCCAGTTTACACTTTTCCCAACCAGAACGTAATTTCTTTAAGTACCAGCTTGTAAATCATGATAATGATTGGATTGAATCAAAAAACAAAAACATAGCTCACTATACAAACCTACCTCCAAATAACTATACTTTTAAGGTTATTTCGAGTAATTACGATGGTGTATGGAGCGAAATGCCAACAACCTACTCCTTTACAATTAAACAACCTTGGTATTTTAGTTCTGGGGCAATTATTATTTACGCACTGCTATTTTTAATTACATCATACAGCATATACTACTATTTAAAATGGCGGTGGCATATAAAAATGCAGTTAAAATTTGAACATAAAGAAACAAAGCGCTTAAAGAAACTAGACAAATTAAAAACCAGACTATACACAAATCTATCCCACGAATTTAGAACACCTTTAACTTTAATCACCGGTCCAGTAGAAAAACAATTAAACAACCCAAGTTTAACCAACGAAGACAAACAAGACCTCATACTTGTACAACGAAATTCTAAACGACTATTGGGACTAGTAGATCAGTTGTTAGACCTGTCCAAATTGGAAACCGGAAACCTAAATCTTTCCGTTAGCAAAGGCAATTTATCTGTATTATTAAAGCAAATAATTGCTGGATTTATATACAAAGCAGAAGAAAAAGACATAGCCTTTACTTTTAAAATAGTGCCAATGCCTCAAGCTTGGTTTGATAAAGATGTTATAGAAAAAATTGTTACCAATCTATTATCCAATGCAATAAAATACACACTAAAACAAGGAAAGATACACTTTGAATCGACAACCCACCAAGATCAGGTTATCATAACAACGGTCAACAATGGGAACACCCTTAAAAATTCTGAAATAGGAAAATTATTCAAACGCTTTTACCAAAGCAACAAAAATACCGATGGTGTTGGTATTGGACTCTCATTAGTAAAAGAATTAGTAACCCTGTCCCATGGAAATATAGTAGCACATACCATAAACAACGATGAAATTCAATTTACTGTTACCTTACCTATTGAAAGATCCCTTTTTAATACATCCGAAATTAACGATCACTCAAATGAAAGGGTAGACAAAGAAGAAATAAACACACCCCTTTCGTTTGTAGATAGTACCGATACAACAAACGGTACAAAAAAATATCTGTTACAAATAGTTGAAGACGATAAGGACATAAGACAATTTATACGATCCATATTAAAAGAAGAATACAACATCATTGAATCCTCTAACGGAAAACAAGGCATAAAAAAAGCCTTAAAGCACATACCCGATATTATTATTAGTGACATTATGATGCCTAAAACAGACGGTATACAATTGTGTAAAACCTTAAAAAATGATGAACGTACTAGTCATATACCAATCATTTTATTAACGGCCAAGAGTGGTGACAAAAACGAAATTGAAGGGTTAAAAACTGGTGCAGACGATTATATTATAAAACCCTTTAACAGTGAAAAAATTAAAGTACGCATTCAAAAACTAATTGAACTAAGACATAATCTGCAAAAACGATATGGAAACGCTTATGAATTAAATGATGTTATTAATTCCAAACCAGATCAACAATTCCTGTTTAGGTTAAAAAAAATACTAGACTCACATATTACCCAAACCATTTTAATGCAACACTACTAAGTAAAAAAATGCTAATGAGTCGCATGCAGCTTCACAGAAAATTGAACGCCCTAACTGGAATGTCTACAACCGAATTTATTAGAATGGAACGCTTAAAACTAGCAAAAAAACTACTGGAACAAAACCATAGTACCGTGTCCGAAATAACCTATTCCGTAGGCTTTAGTTCACCCTCTTACTTTTCTAAATGTTTCAAGGAAGTATACCAATGCACCCCTTCCGAGTTTCTTTCTAAATAGACAATTAACACCTTGCTTAAATATGTTACATATGTTATACACTTTGTTACATATAATATAGCATGTTACACATTCTAATAATAACTTTATAATCCAAATGCTCCTAATTTACTAACTAACAACTTTTTGACAGATTAGATAAATAGTAGCAATGCTTGTTGATAAGGATGAAATAGCGCCTCAAAGTAATAAATTAAATAACATCTACTTAAGTATTGACCATTTAAAACCGGGTAAATACACATTTAACATCATGCTAGACAATAAAATTGTAAAATCATTCAAATTAAAAAAATAAAAGAGGCTATTAATTGGAGTGAAGGGAATAATGAAAACAGATAAAGTAATTATTCCCTTTTTTATTAAAATCAAAATTGTTTGTCATGAAATCAAAAATTATAATCTTTTTGATATTTAGCATATTAAATGGATTTGACTCCCATTCCCAAATATTCAAAAAAATAAAGCAAAGAGCAGAAGAAGCTGCAAAACAAACAGTTCTCAGAAAAGTTGAAGAAAAAACTACTGAGAAAACCGAAAAAGCAATGGACACGTTGTTTAATGTCGACAAGAAACTTAAGAAAAATAAAGGCAGTTCAGAAAATGAGGACTCTAATGAAGGTGATGACACCTTAAACGATAACACCAACAATGGCGAAAACGATTCAGAATTTCAAGATGACACAATAGAATTAGTTGAAGAACCTGTTGCCCCTCCCCAAGTTAACAAACCCTGGTCAAAATACAATTTTGTTCCAGGTGACCACATCATATTCCACGATGATTTAAATCACGAAGAAAACGGAGAATTCCCTTCGCGTTGGGACCTGATAAAAGGAAATGCCGAAAATGCTTCATTTAATAATGAAAACATTATCAATCTTGAAAATGGAAGTATCATTACCCCTTTAATGGAAACTGATGCCTATCTCCCCGATGTTTTTACAATAGAATTTGATGCCTATTTCGATCTGGAAATCATGAAAAACCACCTGTACAACCAAGTGTTTAAACTAAGGTTTTGGGATGGCAATTCTCACAGCAGATTACCAAATAATGAAAGTACATACTACCCCTTACACATTTATCGCTTTGGAGCCCTCTTTGATGCAAAAATAAAGGGACAAGACAGACAATTTAAAAACTTTGAAGATACCATGATGGGCATGGAACCCGTTTGGAAACACATAGCTATCGCCTTTAACAAACGCTCATTAAAAGTATTTGTAGATGAATTTCGCGCACTTAATATTCCAAACTTAGGATTCAAACCCAAAAAAGTGTCTATCGAAGGATATACCCACCCACACGGAAAAGAAAATTTCACCATAGCTATTAAAAATATTAGGATAGCCGAAGGCGGAAAAAAACTTTATGATCGTGTCTTAACTGAGGGAAAAATAGTTACCAGAGGTATTCTGTTCGACATAAATAAATCCAGTATAAAACCAGAATCATCCGGCGTTATAAATGAAATTGCTAAAATGATGCAGGAGCACCCAGATTTAAAATTTAGAATTGAAGGCCATACCGATAGTGATGGCTCAGAAACACACAACAACCAATTATCAGAACAAAGAGCCAATGCTGTTAAACAAGCGTTAATAAATCTAAATATTGATGCTTCAAGAATGACTATTAAAGGCATGGGGGAAAGTGTGCCTGTTTCCGACAATAATACCCCAGAGGGAAAAGCTAATAATAGGCGTGTTGAATTTATAAAAATTTAAAATAACGAATAAAAAGTTTGCCAATATCTGCTGGAACTCCTAAACAAAATCAGCTATTAATCAAAAAATCATGAAATCATGAAAACATCAAAACTTATTTTAGCAGCAGCCTCAGTATTAATTTTATTTCTGTGGGCAACTCCAGGATTCTCTCAAGGCAACAGCCCACTTGAAGATAAAAATAATGGCGTATTCAAAGTAAAATCCAAAGCAGAAATGGCTAAAAACCTTGATAAGCTTAACAAAAAAGGGAAAGCTGAATACGAAAAGGCAAAGAACGAATTAAAAAAAATTAAGAATCCTACATTCGAACTTGCTCCCAATGAAGTTTTAAACAAAAACCCTAAAGAGCTATTGGGGTTAATGCCTATGAATAAGCAAGATGAAGACTTCATGAAAAAGCAAAACCTAGAAAACAAAAAAAACGAAAAAAAAATATTGCAAGGGTTCAAGGACGCTGGTTTGGATGCATCTTCTTATTCCTTTACAAATTACTCTATTTCAATTAACACACTAACGCTTGACCCGTTTCTTAGCTGCAGTTGGAACAAAAGTATTCTAACTCCAGTGAGAAATCAGTCTAGTTGTGGTAGCTGTTGGGCATTTGCCGCGGCGGCTGCTTTTGAACATTCATACAACAAATTCTATGGTAGTGTTAGTTCTCCAGTAGATTTGTCAGAACAACAAATTCTAGCTTGTGGTAAAACAAGTTCGGGACTTGATGCAGGGAGTTGTTCAGGTGGTTATACCAATAGAGCATTAGATTATATAAAATGGCATGGCGTAACATTAGAACCATATTACCGTTATACTGCAACCAGTTCGCCATGTAACAGCAACTCTTATGCTGTAAAGGCTGGAAGTTTTGGAACATTTAACCCTGCTGGCAGGTTTCCTACTGTAAGTGAAATAAAGGCTTTAATAAATTTATTTGGTGCCGTAACAACTTCTATGAAAGCTGGTTTAAGCTCATTTTTTAGCTATGGTGGTGGCGTGTACAATGGATACCCATCTAACTCAACAGAAACAGACCATGCTGTGATTATTGTAGGCTGGTGTGATAACTTAAATGCCTGGATCATTAAAAATTCTTGGGGTACTAACTGGGGACCTTATGGAGGTTATGCATATGTTGGATATGATCAATGTAATATTGGAAGAAAAAGGGTTTGTTGGGTTTATCCAAATAAAATACAAAACTAATCTGATAGAAAGAAATTCAATTAAAATTAAAAATCAAATGAGTTGACATAGTTAACTCATTTGATTAACAAACTGGATACCATGTTAAGCACACATATTTTAAAATATTTACTTGTTGCTAGTTTCTTCTGGTTAATCATAGCATGTAACAACCGTAAAAAATATGCCAATAATGACCCGTTATTGGTTCAAAATAGCGATACTCTGGTTTTTAATGGATGTCAAGAAAGTATAAAAGTAGCCAAGGGATCAATCATCGAAATGCAGCTAGAGGCTGTTCCGGTAACAGGGTACGAATGGATTCAAAAAGATTCCTCTACACTCTTGAAAGCACATAAAAAAGACATTTTAAAATATATAGAACTAGAACAAGACAACTTCCAAGAGCTTTACTTTGAAGCAAAAAGAAGAGGAACAGAAATAATCCATTTGGAATATAAAAGAGTTTTTGAAAAAGAAATAAAGAAGACATGTACTATCAACCTAAAAATCCATTGATAATATAATAATTAAGGAGACAGTAATATATTTTCATAAATTCACTGGTCTTCATCAAAAAAAACAAACTGAAAAAAATCATGAAATCCAAAGTATATTTTTTACTTCTTGCAGGGCTACTTTTCAGTTTTTGTGCCGAAGCGCAACTTCTAGAGAAACTTAAAGAACGTGCCAAGGAAAAAGGCATACAAACAAGTGAAGAAGTAAAATACGATAGTACGGCATATGATCCGAATTTAGGCCCTGAATACAAAAAAATTGAAGAACTACAACTAAGCTCAGCCAAAGACTTCTTTAATAAAGATGTTATTATGGCCTTATACAATGATGGGCAATTAGTTCAAACCTCGTTCTTTGATTCAGAAACCATAGCCATGCGTACAGAACAGGCAAACAACAAGGATCCCATTTATCATGACGACACAGGGAAATTTTATGCCTACAACAACGAGAAAGGGTATTATGAAACAATGAAGTTGTTACCTTCAAGTTCTATGGGTTTTATGACTGCCGGTTTAACAACACAAGTATATAAACTTCAACAACAACCCTATTTTGAATCTTTTAAAGCACTAGAATCTATAGGCTCAGGACTTAACTTCTTAATACTTGAAATGGCATTTATCTATAAACCAGAGCACTTTAATCAAGATACCTCTTACACTCCTGAAAAAGTACCCTGTAATGGTTCCGACAATTGCACTCGGTTTAACTACAACTTCCCAGATTACCCCGGAAGCTATATACAATTTGATGAACAAGGCCGTTTAAATGAGCTGTACATCAACTCTACCAATCCGCAATTTAAAGATGAACCCAAAGGAAAATTTGTATTCACCTATAAAGAATGTATCGTAAAAATTCCCGATGCGGTAGAACAGTCCATTATACCAGGTCCGTTAGGGAAACTCCTCCCCATAGAAAAAGGATTAGAGCCCTGGAAGTACAATAAAAAAGACAAACAGAAAAAATAAAGGCCATGAAAATTAAATACATCCTATTGGTTATACTTACTATAAGTATTAGCCATACAGCCGAAGCACAATTTTTAAAGAAGTTAAAAAGAAAAGCACAAGAAGCGGCAGAGCAAACTATTTTAAGAAAAACAGAAGAAAAGGTCACCGAAAAAACTGAAAAAACCATTGATGGTGCTTTGGAAGGCAAAAAAACCAAAACTGTTGACAATAACAATGAAGAAAATATAGAGCCCGTAAACGATTCCATACAATCAACACAGCAAAGAGTTTCTTCCTCAACCACAACGCCTTTAATGGGATTGAACAATAGTAAAGTAGAGACGTTGCCCGAGGCTTACCTTTTCGATTGGGAATTTAAAACCAACATGAAAATAACGAGTAAGAAAAAATCGGACAATGCCGATTACATCATGAATTTCTTTCTGAATACAGATAAGGATTACTATGCTATGGACGTAGAAAATGAAGAAATAAAAAAGTCAAGATGAAAAGCTATGATGGTTTTCGATTTTAAATCGGAAGCTATGGTTATGTTTAGCCATTACGGCGACCAAAAAATGGGAATGGTCACCAAACTTAAAGCCCCTTCAAAAACCCAAATAAAAGATGCAGACCGTAACTATAAATACAAAGAAATTGGTACAAAAACCATATTAGGATACGAATGTTATGGTATAGAACTCGAAAATAATGAAGGAAAAGCTATTCTATATTTTACTTTGGATGCCCCTGTTAACTTTAGTGCCTTTTTCGCCTTTTCCGGAAAAGCTGCCCCTAAAGGCTTTAGCGACCCCCAATTGTTCGATATTCTAAAAGAAGAAGCTTTGCTTATGGAATTGGAGTTTATTAGTGAAAGAAAAAAGCAAAGCATGAAAATGACAGCTATTAGTCTTGAGGAGAAGCAAACAAGCTTTCATAAAAAAGACTATTAGTTCATGAAAATGGGACTATAAAATTACTGATTAAATCTCTTGTACATTTTGGATCAATTCCCACATTGATTCTCCTACCGTACAAACCATTTTAACATAAATATAAAAATTGTAATTATATTCAAAAAATTATATCTTACACGCTAATTCCTCGAATAGTATCAACATGGATATACAACAGGACAAAACTGTTATTATCATTATGGGAGTTAGTGGATGTGGTAAAACAACCATAGGTAAATTGCTATCAAAAAGATTAAAACTTCCTTTTTTTGATGCCGATAATTTCCATTCTCAGGAAAACATCAATAAAATGAAACAAGGAGTTGCCTTAAATGACACTGATCGTTTGCCATGGTTAGAAACACTTTCCAAAGCCTTACAAGAATGGTCTGAAACTAGCGGGGCTATCCTAGCCTGTTCCGCTTTAAAGGAAACCTACAGAACCATATTGTCTTCAAAAACATGCGTAACATGGGTTTACCTTTCTGGCTCGTTTGACTTGATTTTTTCCAGAATGCAACAACGGGAAGGTCATTTTATGAAAGCCGATTTATTAGAATCACAATTTAACGATCTGGAAATTCCTGAATATGGTGTACATATTGACATAGCACATGCACCAGAAACCATTATTGATACAATCTTATTAAAAATAGCTGTACATGAATAAATCTAGCTTCGGACTCATTGGCCTGGGCGTTATGGGCAAAAATTTAAGCTTAAATATTGCCGAAAAAGGACATTCGCTATCCGTATACAACCGAACAATAGAAGGCGAAGAAAAAGTAGTAAATGAATTCCTTGAACTGAAAGAAGAACATATGCAGATTAAGGGCTTTACCAGTCTGAATGAATTTATAAATTCTTTAGAACGTCCCAGAAAAATATTAATAATGATTAAAGCTGGTAAGGCTATCGATCAGCTTATTGATTCGCTGACCCCCATACTTTCAGAAGGGGATATTCTTATAGACGGTGGCAATTCTCATTATCAGGATACCAAAAGGCGACAGCTGTTTTTAAAAGAGAAGAAATTGAATTTTATAGGCCTTGGTATCTCGGGAGGAGAAGAAGGAGCTCGAAAAGGTCCTTCGTTAATGCCGGGTGGTGACCTTCAAAGTTACAACATAGTAGCCCCTGTATTAGAGTCCATAGCAGCAACCGATATACGAGGCTCTAAATGCTGTTCCTATATCGGTCCAGACGGATCTGGCCACTTTGTTAAGATGGTACATAACGGTATTGAATATGGAGAAATGCAACTACTGGCCGAAGTATATGCACTTTTGTCTCTAACAAGATCAAATGAAGAAATCAAAGAGCTCTTTATAGAATGGAACTCGGGAAATTTAAACAGCTACTTATTAAAAATAACAGCAGACATTTTAGCCTTCAAAGAAGAAGACCAATATGTGCTTGATTTTATTTTGGACAAAGCTGGTAATAAAGGAACAGGCTCTTGGTCAACCAAAGCCGCTTGTGATCTTGGTACGGTAAACACAATAATGGCTTCAGCCGTATTTGCACGTTATATTTCTTCTTTTAAAGATAAGCGAAGTGCATTATCTAAATTGATAACAGAGCCAAGCGATAGAGATAGCAACATTCACAATAACACTATTAAAAAAGCCTATGAATTCGCCAGAATAATTAATCATCAACAAGGCTTTCATTTACTTAATGAAGCCTCTAAATTATACAAATGGCAGCTTAACCTTTCAGAAATTGCAAGAATTTGGACCAATGGCTGCATCATTCGTTCAGAATTAATGAGCAATTGTATTTCTTATTTTAGTGGCAATCATGATCTATTCGAAAATTCTAACATTATTGAAACACTTAAGACAAACGAACAAGCTGTGAAATCTGCTCTTATTAATGGACTAACAAATAGGATTTCTTTAGATGTGTTTTCGGCTGCTAATAATTATTGGATTGCTATGACAACCGAAAGACTTTCAGCCAATATAATTCAAGCACAAAGAGATTACTTTGGAGCGCACACCTACCAAAGGATTGATGCTTCAATCCATGACTTTTTTCATACTAATTGGCATAAACCATGATAGATTTAACCTTATTATCCTCTGTACTAGCGGGTATAATCATCTTACTTGTACTTATTCTTTATTTTAAAATACAAGCATTTATAGCTTTACTTATAGCTAGTATTAGCGTTGGCGTCCTATCTGGCATGGCTCCTTTATCTATTATTAAAACCATACAGGAAGGAATGGGCAACACCCTTGGTTTTGTTGCTGTTGTCGTTGGTTTAGGAGCTATGTTTGGTGCTATTTTGGAGCACTCGGGTGGTGCCGAATCTTTGGCAAAATTCCTTGTAAACAAATTTGGAGAAAAATACGCTTCTTGGGCATTGATGTTAACAGGTTTTTTGGTAGCCATTCCTGTTTTCTTTGATGTGGCATTCATTATTTTAGTACCAGTGATTTATGCGCTACAAAGAAAAACCGGTAAATCACTACTTTTATACGGTATTCCGCTATTGGCAGGACTGGCAATTACACATTCATTCATTCCACCTACTCCGGGTCCCGTGGCTGTTGCCGATATTATTAAAGTCAATTTAGGTTGGGTTATTCTCATGGGATTTATTGTAGGAATACCAACAGCTATAGTATGTGGGCCTATATTTGCCAAATACATCGCTAAACACATTCATATAGAAGCTCCTAAATTAAAAATGGATAATGATGCCCTTAAAACCTATCCTTCGGTACGCCTTATTCTAAGCATCATAGCCATTCCTATCGTTTTAATTATTTTAAACACACTTTTTAATAGTCCGATTGGTCAAAACATACTTCCCCAAAAAGTAGCACATTGGTTAACCATGATTGGTCATCCCTTTTCCGCATTGATCATAGCCAATTTAATAGCTTGGTATGCCTTGGGTATCCTAAAAGGCTTTTCAAAAGAAAAACTTTTAAACATTACAACCCAATCCATGGGGCCTGCTGGAATTATTATACTCCTAACGGGAGCCGGTGGTGTTTTTAAGCAAATGCTGGTTAACACCGGTACTGGGACTATGCTTGCTAATTACTTTTCATACGCAGGTATCAATATACTACTATTTGCTTTCATTGCTGCAGCACTTGTTAGAATACTCCAAGGTTCAGCCACAGTTGCCATGATTACTGCAGCTGGTTTAACTTCCCCCCTAATAACTAATGCTTCACTATCAGAACCCCATAAGGCCTTATTGGTCATTGCCATTGCTTCTGGAGCTACAATCATGTCCCATGTTAATGATAGCGGTTTTTGGCTGGTTAGTAAATATCTGGGGCTTTCCGAAAAGCAAACCTTCAAATCCTGGACGGTGATGACAACGATTTTGGCTTTGATTGGATTAGTGAGTACATTCGTTTTGTCATTATTGATCTAGAGTTATTGATGCCAGATTTTAAGATACATACCTAGAATCATATTCCTACAATAAATATTTAAATTAATATCATCTTTCTTAACTTAATGTTAATTTTTGTATCATTGTACAAATATACTTTATTGTGTCTGGTGATAAATCAAAAAATACTATTCCTTTAAACCCTTCAGAATCTGAGGATTTATTTGATTTACTATACAAATTACATTACCCGCTTTTATTTAAAATTGTACTAAGCTATATCCCTACAAAAGAAGACGCAGAAGAAGTTTTGCAAGACGCTTTTATAAAAGTATGGCGTAAAAAAGATGTGTTAAACACTGACGACAATATAACAGGATATTTATACCGGATTGTAAAAAACACATGCCTCGACTTCTTAAGAAGTAAAAAGCATACACTATCATTGGAAACGAACCTGTTACAGCAAAAAAACCTTTTAAATTATAATGCCTTATCCAATGAAACGGCTTCGCGCATTATTGAAAAAGAACTTCAAAAAAAGATAGAGGAAAGTATTGCCCTTTTGCCTAAAAAATGCCAGCTTATCTTTATTAAAAGTCGTTTTGAAGGATTAAAACACAAGGAAATATCGGCTGAAATGAATATCTCTACAAAAACAATAGAGAACCATATTACCAAAGCTTTAAGCCATTTACGCATTCATCTTAAAGACTTTTTACCGTTTTTATAAAAAAAATCATTTTCGACTAGGGGATGGTATCTTATATCTACGTATGTAGTAATATAGAGTAAAATTTACTTTGTACAAATGCGTAAAAAAGATATACATAAATTAATTAAAGGTGAACTTTCTAATGAGAGGGAAAAGGAAGTTATTGATTGGCTTCTTAAAAACCCCAAAAAGAGAGCACAATACGAAATTTTAAAAGCCAAACACGTAGCTGCTTCCTTAAACAAAGTAAGCATCAACAATATTTACGAACAAGAGAATCCTTCAAATAATCATACAAAATTCATTTACAGTGGCATAGCCATTGCGGCAATTATTTTAATTGCAGCCTTTGTGACTTTTAACATTTCCAAGCCTGCAACCTACGAAAACGAACAAAACACCCTAGCACTTGTTACCACAAAAAAGGCAGAAAAAAGGTATATATTACTTGAAGATAGTACAAAAGTAACCCTCAATGCAAATAGTGTTTTATCCTATCCCAAACATTTTATTGGTAATACCCGGGAAGTAACTTTAAAAGGAGAAGCCTTTTTTGAGGTTACCAAAAACCAAGACAAGCCATTTATTGTATCTCTTGAAAATGGGATGAAAATAAAAGTACTGGGTACTTCCTTTAATATTAAATCCTATGCAGAAGATAAGGATATCAAAACGACTTTGGTAACTGGTAAAGTGAAAGTAATAAAAGAACAAGACAGTACAACTATAGATTTAGTTCCTTCGCAACAAGCAACTTACATTAAAGAAAAAGATAAAATAATTGTTGAAAAAGTAGACACAAAAAAATTCACCTCTTGGAAAGAGAATAAATTTATCTATAATGAAACGCCTATGGCACAGGTATTAAGAGATCTTGAACGTGCTTATAATGTGACGTTCATAGTAGAATCCAAAGACATTTATAAGTATAAATATAATGGGGTATTCGACAACTTCAGTATCAACCAAATTTTAGAGATATTCGAGATATCATCCCCCATTACCTATCACATTAAAAATAATCGTATAACCTTAAATCCTAAAAAATAAATGCAAAAAGGTGAGTGCTGCAACACTCACCTTCATATAATAAATCATTTAACCACACATATCACTTAGTAATTAAACAATTAAAATCACACAAAAGTATGAAAAAAAAGACACTCTTTTTTTCAAAAATCCCTATTGTACGGATTATGAAAATTTATTTAGTACTTATTTGTATCTCTCTGACCAAAATTTTTGCTGTTGATGCCTATTCCCAGAGCATCAGTTTAAATGCAAAAAATGAAAAAATCAAAACTATATTAAACAAGATCGAAGGAGAAAGTAATTATAGTTTTTTCTACAACAGTTCCATTATTAATGTGAACAAAAAACGCTCTTTAAATGTTGAGAATACAGATTTAAAGGACGCTCTTAAAATGCTATTTATTGATACTGAAATAGATTTCAGCTTTCTAAGAGATCAAATTATTTTATATCCAAAAAACCAACCAGAACTAAGGCTGAAACTCGAAAATCTTCTTAAGTCCAGTGAAGAGGCCATAGTGTCGTCATTAACCCTAGAAATGATCAATGAATTTATCAATTCATCATTACAACAAAGCATTTCGGGAACCGTAACGGATAATACTGGTATGCCCTTACCTGGCGTGAGTATCATTATAAAAGGGACTAACTTAGGAACCACAACCGATTTTGATGGCAATTATTCCATTAATGTGCAAAATCCAAACGACGTATTGGTCTTTTCGTATATAGGATATGGAACCAAAGAAATCGCTGTTAATAACCAATCTACTATAAATGTAACTTTAGATGAAGCTGCTTCGGAGTTAGAGGAAGTCGTTGTAGTTGGTTATGGCACAGAAAAAAAAATAAATCTTACAGGATCGGTAGGGACTGTTCAAAGTGAAGAACTTAATTTGGTTCCGGTTGCGAACTCAGCTTCACTCTTAACAGGAAGAATTCCTGGTATTGTGACTAAACAAAGCTCTGGACTTCCTGGTTCTGAAGGCGTTAATATTAGCATACGAGGTTTCGGAACGCCATATATATTAGTAGATGGAGTAGAGTTAGCCGGAGGCTTTACCAGAATTGATCCTAACGAAATAGAAACAATTTCTGTTTTAAAGGATGCGGCGGCGGCTGTTTATGGTTCTCGAGCAGCAAATGGAGTAATTTTAGTAACTACTAAAAGAGGGAAATCTGGTGCTCCCAGTATTACATACAGCAATTCTATTTCACTTCAAGAGGCTACTTCCTTTTTCGATCATGTAGATGCCAGCAAGTATGTTGAGTTGGTAAGAGAATCCGATTTTAATGATGCCGCTGCAGCAGCGAGACTATCAGAAGATCCATTGCCAACCTTATCAGGTCTAGATAGTAGTGGCGTTTTGCAATTTACGGCAGAGGAATTGGCAAATTACCAATCTGGTGCGCCTGGTTATGAAGGGGGTAATTGGATTGATGCTCTAATCAATAATGGTGCCCCGCTTATAAAACATAATGTTTCTGTTTCAGGAGGTAGCGAAAATGTCAAGTATTTTACATCTGCAGGATATACTAAGCAGGAAAGTTATTTCACTAATAGGGATCATGACTATTCCCGATATAATGTACGGTCTAATTTAGATGTTGCTGTAAATAAGCGTCTTCGTTTTAATTTGGACTTATCCTTTAGACATGATTTTAGGACTCGAGCAGCAGATGTAAATAATATCTTTAACGATTTGGCAACGGCACAACCGATTTATCCTACAGAGCTCCCTGATCCATCGCAAGGTGCCGCCTACTCAGGTTTTTCACAAAGAAATCCCGTTGCCAGAACCAGTCAGGAATTATATGGTTTCACTAATAGGTACGACAATACGTTTACAGGGAAATTGGGACTGGAATATAAAATTCTTGGAATAGAAGGATTAAAACTAAAAACCGAATTTAATGTCATTACCCTTCAAAGAAACACTAAAAATTTTGTAAAACAATACCCTGTTGTAGAATACAATCCAGTAGATGGTTCTTATATCCTCCAAGCAGTTCAGGGAGCGATAACTTCTGTAAGTGAGAACCAGTTTAGACGCCATCAAATATTTCCTCTCATTTCGCTAGAATACCAAAAGCAATTTGGAGATCATTTTGTAAAAGGGCTTGTTTTAGGGGAAACCAGATCTCGAAAATTCTCCTTCTTATCAGCAGGTAGGGAAGAATTGCTTACAACGGCTATTCCTGAAATTTTTGTAGGAAATACAGATTTTCAATCAACTGGAGGTTATTCTGGGTCTGATTTGGGATCAAAAAGTTTGGTTGGACGTTTTGATTATAGATATAAAGACCGTTATTTATTCCAGGCCACTTTTAGAGCTGATGGCGATGTACTATTCTCCCCAACAGCACGATGGGGGTACTTTCCTAGTTTTTCAGCAGGATGGGTAATGTCTAAGGAAAATTTTTTAAAGGACAGCAATACGATTGATCATCTAAAGCTTAGGCTATCCTATTCAGAAAGTGGAGATGCTCGTGCATCGGGACTGAGCGGTTTTGATTATTTAACTGGTTATGGATTATCTGGAACTTATCTGTTTGATGGTTCTACTTATCAAGGCATCCGAACTTTAGGATTAGTTAATCCAGATTTGACATGGGAAGAGGCTACGAGCTACAATGTTGGTCTTGAAGCAAATTTCTTTAACAATAGATTACAATTTGAAGCGGATGTTTTTTACAGAGACCGAAGAAACCTGCTCAGACCAAACACAGCTGAAATACCTTCCACATTTGGTGGTAATCTACCCTTGGTTAATTTAAACACTGAAAACAATAGAGGAATTGATGTCAAACTTAATTATCAACAGACTATTGGGGATTTACAACTTTATGTCTCACCTAACTTTACTTATACGAGAAGAAAATTTGATAAAGTTTTTGATCAGGAAGAATTTACAGATGAAGACCAAATAAGAATTAATGACAGACGAGGTCAATGGGCGAATCGCAATTTTGGATATTTTTCAGATGGTATTTTCATGTCCCAGCAGGAAATAGACAATCACCCTATTGATCAGGATCAACAGGGCAATGCATCTCTTCGCCCTGGAGATATTAAGTATAAGGATTTAAACGATGATGGAGAAATAACCTTTAGGGATCAAGACGTAATCGCCTTCAATAGTGGTTTGCCTGAAATGATTTTTGGATTGGCCTTAGGGGCAAAATACAAACAGTTTAGTTTGGACATGCTGTTTCAAGGAGCTTCACGATTTAGTATGAATGTTTCGGGAGCGGCAAGAAAGGCTTTTTCAAACTCTTCCATACCGTTTGACTACCATTATAACTTAAGATGGCAGCCAGACCCTAACAATCCGGATGTAAATATAAACCCGAATGCCCAATTGCCAGCCATTACGGCTACTGGAAGTACCAATAATGATAGAAACTCAGATTTTTGGAGAAAGGATGTCACTTTTGTAAGGTTAAAAACTTTAAACCTTAGCTATAATCTACCAAAAGAAGTGATCAATAAAGTAGGAATTAAAAATCTTCAACTCTATACCGGAGCCGAAAACTTGTTTACACTGACCAATTTAGGGATTTATAAAAATTCTTTCGACCCGGAGTCTGCAGAAGGAAATCCTTCAAGGGATCTGCCGATAATACGTAACTATTCACTAGGAATGAGAATAACTTTTTAAAAAAAACACTATGAAAAAATATATAAATTATTATAGTTTGATTCTATTTTTAGGGCTCTTCTTCACGGCTTGTGAGGATCCTTTCGATTTGACCCCCTCTGATATTATTTCGGACAGCGTGGTTTTTGATGATGAGAATTTGGTGAATGCTTTTTTAACTGATATTTATGCAAGGGCTATGTTTGAACCCTCTGGAGGGCAATCTAACTATAATCAAAATTTGATTAATGCTTATGGAGGTGAATCCCGTAATTTTGCGCCTTGGCAAGCACCTTTTGGGGATGTTATAGGTCCTGTATACGATGAGAATGGGGCAAGGTCATTAACTTATTGGCCCTATGCAGCCATAAGGGAGATGAATGTTTTTATCGAGAAAGTACCACAATCTACAGCAATAGATCAAGATTTTGCAGCAGTTAAAGTGGCCGAAGCCCGGTTTGTTAGGGCTTGGACTTATTTTGAACTGGTTAAACGTTATGGAGGAGTACCTTTGGTAACAAAGGCTTTACCAGCAACAGCTACTAAAGAAGAGTTGTTTGTTTCCCGTAATTCTGAAAAAGAAATATATGATTTTATAGGCACGGAAATGGACGCCATCAGTGCCATTTTACCAACAACCTCAGAAAAAGGTCGAGTTAACCGTTGGGTGTCACTGGCTCTAAAGAGCAGAGCTATGCTTTATGCTGCCTCTGTGTCACAATTTGGAACCCAACAACTGGATGGGTTATTAGGATTTCCTGCTAGCGAAGCTAATAGTTATTATCAAAAATCATTAGCTGCCTCGAATGAGATATTGAAGAATGGACCATATTCGCTATATCGCAAAGAAGGCGATCCAGCACTTAACTTTGAAAAACTATTTACGGACGAGAACAACAATCCCGAGACCATCTTTGTAGAAGAATGGGACGTTGAAGCAGGTAAGGCTCATTCTTGGGACTATTTGACCAATCCTGATGGCTTTGGTTTTGGGTGGAATTCTAATTTCCCTGTGTACCTAGAGACATTGGAACAGTTTGACTTTATGGATGGCTCTTCAGGAAAAGTAGATAGAGCCATGTATGATGATGCTACTACAATAGATCCAGATTGGTATTTCGAGCAAAGAGATCCCCGTATGCGTGCCTCCATCTTTTATCCAGGAACCATGTGGCGTGGACAGCAGGTTTACTATCATAGAAGTACAGATTATACAGATCCTCAAGATGGCATTAAAAAACGTTCTACAAGTAATACGTTTATAATCCCTGGATCCAATGGCTGGCCAGGTGCTGGGCCAAGAAGAAATATTTCCGCAGGAAATAACCCCACGGCATTGCAAATTAGAAAGCGTTGTGACCAAACCTTAGGAGATTTGGCAGATCAAACTTCTGGAAGTGACTTCATTGTGTTTAGATTGGGTGAGATTTACCTAAACTATGTGGAAGCTGCATATTATCTGGGCGACCCTAATGGAGATATGATGGCCATGATAAACGATTTAAGGGATCGTGCAAGTATGCCTGCTCTGTCAATATCTGAAATTACAGAAGATAAAATTCGCCAGGAAAGAAGATGTGAATTAGCATTTGAATCGCAAGTGTTTTGGGATTTGAGACGTTGGAGAACTGCCGTTCAAGAATTAGACGGCGTAGTAAAAAATAGAATGCACTTTAGGTATGATTATGACAATAATACTTATACCATTGCAATAGCCAATGGAGATAAGGGTAGAGTAAGGTCTCATACCGAAAGAAATTATTATTATGCTTTTGGTCTTTCCCGTATTGCAGATACTAGGATAAAAGAAAATCCAGGATATGAATAACAGTAAAACAGGCGAAGTCTAATAGACTTCGCCTGTTTTTATAAACAATAGTGATTTTATACATACTGCAAACCACAGGAGACGAACACTTACCGACAATAATACAATTAATAAACTTTTTACAATGAAACTAAACTATTTTCTGGTTCCCCTCATCTTCTTATTGTTGTGCAACTGTAAGACCAAAGAAAAAGAAGAGAACTCCTCTCCTTCTACACCTCCAATTAAACCTAACGTTATTGTTATTTTGGCAGACGATCTGGGATACAACGATGTGGGCTTTAATGGTAGTAAGGATATCAAAACGCCTAACATCGATCAATTGGCCAACAATGGTACCATTTTTACAAACGGTTATGTAAGTTACGCCGTATGTGGTCCCAGTAGAGCTGGACTTATTACTGGACGCTACCAAGGCAGATTTGGTTTTAGTCGTAATCCTCTTTTTGCTCCTAAAGACTCCTTACAGGGCTTGCCTACATCTGAGGAAACTCTTGCAGATGCATTAGGTAAATCTGGGTATCAAAACATGGCTATTGGTAAATGGCATTTAGGAGCTCACGAATCGCAACGGCCACTTAAAAGAGGGTTTAATGAGTTCTTTGGTTTTTTAACAGGAGGACACAAATATTTCCCTGAACAATGGATTCGACAAGATATATCAGAAGTCACCTCACAAGGCGATGCTTATAATACCAAACTATTACGTAATAATGAACGTGTGGAGGAAAACGAATATTTAACCGATGCCTTATCCAGAGAAGCGGTGAGCTTTGTAGAGCGTCATGCCGAAACCCCATTTTTTCTTTACCTAGCCTATAATGCGCCCCATACACCATTACAAGCAACAGAAAAATATTTATCAAGATATCCAGATATAAAAGATAAAAAACGTAAAACCTATGCCGCTATGGTAAGTGCTGTAGATGATGGTGTAGGGAATTTATTGAACAAATTAAAAGAACTGAATATAGAAAACAATACCATAGTGTTCTTCCTTTCGGATAATGGAGGACCCGAACAACACGGTGCTAATAACGGCGAACTAAGGGAAGGAAAAGGTTCTTTGCATGAAGGAGGCATTCGCGTACCTTTTGCCGTACAATGGACAGGAACGATCCCAGCTGGAAAGGTATACAACAACCCAGTCATATCATTGGATATTTTTGCTACTGCCGTGGCCTTAGCTGGTATATCACCAAAAAATGAAGTAGATGGCACGAATCTTATCCCCTATTTAAAAGGACAGGATAAAAGCGTACCCCATAAGCATTTATTTTGGAGACACTTTGACGCCGAAGCCTTTTCTATTAGACAAGGTGACATAAAACTTGTAAAAGATAAAAAAGGGGACATTGGTTTATACAATTTAGCCAATGACATTAGTGAAACTAACTCGATAGACAATGATTCTTTGAGACTTGATCTTAAAAACAAACATGACCAATGGAACAGTACCAATATAGATCCTGTATTTTTGGGATTAAAGCATAATAAAATGTATAACCAGGAACACCCTAACCGCTTTGTCAATGGGGAAAAATATTAATAAAATCTTTAATATTTGACCAAAAATTGTTTCTACTTCTCAAATTAATATAGCGGTCAAAAAAAGAAAATAGGTTCTTTATATAACTAAAACAAATGAAAATTATTTCATTAAGATGAATAAAAATAACATTATAATTATGAATAAAATTATATCATTTAAGTTACTTTCAATAGGCGTTTTAATATTATCGTTCAGCTGTAAAACAATAAAAGATAAAATAACAACTGTTGAAAATTGGCGATTAGGTACGTCGACTAATCTAATGAAATTGAACGAAAAAACGATAATAGACTTAAAAAATGCTGGAATAACTGATGTTGAGTTTGGCATTGGGAGAATGAGAACTGATGAGGAGATTAATAAAGCCCTAGCCAAAATTGACTCTGTGTTACCGTTACTTAAGAACAATAATATTAATGTATGGTCAGTTCATATACCCTACGGAAATGGGATTGACGTTTCTGTTACAAATGACTCTTTAAGAAAAATTGCTATTGAAGAAGTAACAAAGATTATATCGGTTTGTGAAAAATTAGAACCAGAAAAATTCGTAATGCATCCAGGTTTTGGAAAAGTAACAGAAGAACAAAGGGAGGCAAGATTAATAGCTTGTAAATCGTCACTTGAAAAATTGGTTAAGGTAACAGCAAGATATAATGCTGAACTTGCTATTGAGTGTTTGCCCAGACAATGTTTAGGAAACACTACTAAGGATTTGTTATTTCTATTAGATGTTAAGAGTTTAAAAGTTTGCTTTGACACAAACCATTTACTCCATGAAACACATGAAGAATTTGTAAAGAAAATAGGATCGTATGTTGTAACATTACACGTTGCGGACTACGATCGTATTAATGAACGCCATTGGTTACCAGGGAAAGGTGTAATAGATTGGTCTCAGTTGATTGATGGTTTGGTTTCTGTTGGGTACAATGGTCCCTTCCTTTTTGAATCTGCTGGTACCTTTGAGGAAAAAGCTATGTGTTGGAAAAGGTTAAGGGCTAATTACAAACATTTTTTAGAAAAAAAGCGGTAAATTTTATAAAAGGTATAAAAAGTAAGTTCATTATTTTTAACAACTCCCAAACGGGTAACGATAACAATAGCGGAACTTCTAAAGATAAACCGTGGCGTAGTATTTCGAAACTTAACAGTATTAAACTAATCCCCGGAGACCATGTTTACCTAGCACAAGGACAAACCTTTACCGGAAACATAACTCTAAAAAATATAAATGGTAGCCAAACTGATCCTGTTAAAATTTTAAGTTATCTCCCAAAACATAAAAAATCAAGCACACCACCCCAAATTGTAGGAGGCATAAAAATTGAAAATGCCTCCTTTATTGAAGTTAGTAATCTCGCAGTTACAAAAGGCGTGAAAGATTCTACAATAATCGGCAAAAATTACAAATATATACGCTGTGGTATATTGGTTAAGACCACAAAACCGGGAATCTATGAGCATATTAAATTAAAGAACATACACGTAAGCAATATTTTCTTTGAAAAAGAAGGGTATATTCGACCTAAAGAGGAAGTAAGAACACCCAATGGCATTCAAAACTACGGATGGGGCATTCGCTTTATAAACAATCTGGATGCGGCATACTTTAAACATGTCTCAATAGACTCTTCAATTATAGAAAATGTAAGTCATACCGGCATTAAGCTAACTGTTAGATCCAACGATAATAACTTTGGCCTAACAGATTTTCAGATTTCCAATAATAAAATTAATAATATCGGTGGTCCGGGCATCCAGATGTCTGGGGTTTCCAATGGTCATATTTTCGAAAATATAGTAGATAGATCTGGCAGCAATGACGATTCAAGAAAATGGGGACGCGGTAGTGGTCTTTGGACTTGGGGATCATCAAACATTTTAATAGAAAAAAACAGATTTATGGACGCTAATGGACCAGGGGACTCGGCAGGGGCACACATCGATTTTAACTGTAGTAATATCATCCTACAATACAATTTCAGCGCTAATAATGCAGGAGGATTCTGTGAAATTCTAGGAAACAATTATAACTGCGCGTACCGCTACAATATTAGTATAAATGACGGGTATCGTGTGAAAGGAGAAAACGGTGCCTTCCAAGAAGGAAAAATTTTGTGGTTGAGTGGATATAATGGTCGTAAGGTTAAAAGAAAAGGGCCATTTAACAGTTATATTTATAACAATACCATTTACGTCTCAAAAAACATTGTTGCCAAAATAGCTATAGACCGGGCAGCCAAAGGCATTTTAATTGCCAATAATATATTTCATATTAAAGGAGCTTCCATAGCTGTAAAAGGAGACCAATACAATCCAGAAACTGAAGGAGCCTGGGAAACCACCGATGTGATTTTTAAGAATAACCTATTCCTTCATGGTAAAAGCTGGCCTATAAACCAACCTTTGCAAGATGCTAAGCCTCTATTTGGAGATCCCAACTTCTATAAAAATAATGGAAGAGACATTAAGGACTACATTCCTCAAAACGTGGGATTGGTTAAAAATAAAGGCCTTATTATTCCCAAATTGCCTCATGACTCTATTGGGATAACAGTAACATTAAACCCTCCTAAAGATATTCTCGGCAACCCAATTAAAGGGTTGCCAGATTTGGGAGCTATAGAAATAGATTAATTATAAGTACTGTAATTAGTTTTTGGATTACCTACGAGCCCCTTTAAACCAAATAAAATAAAAAGGTAAGCATCTTGTCTTCCCTCAAGTCTTTTCATCAAAAATTTAAACGCTCTGGTAATATGCCCTTCTACTGTTTTTACTGAAATATCTAAATAATCCGAAATCAATTATAGTTCTTTATGGAGCCATTCATTATTAAGCCACTTTTTCGAGCACCAACCCCGTTGCGGTTAGGCCTGGCCCAAATGCTATTGCAATAACTTTTGTATTAGGCTTTATATTGGGATCGTTTACAATCTCATTGAAGATATGAGGAATCGTTGCAGATGACATGTTTCCATTATGCTTTAGAACCTCATAAGACCACTGCGCCTGTTTTTTATCAATATCTAATTCCCTAACTACATAATCAATAATTTTTGGGCCTCCAGGGTGTATCGCAAAATACATTGCTGCTTTCTCTTCTTCAAAATTTAGATTGATCTTATTACACATAAAAGAGATAAACTCCTTTACGTTCTTTTTAATGAATACAGGAACACGCTTTGACAGAGTCATTAAAAAACTATATTCTCCCAAGTCCCATGTCATATCTTCAAGAGAATCAGGAATAATAACCTCATGGGAAGCTAAAATTTTTAAACCTACCTTCTTGTGTAAATTTGTATCCTTATAAAAATTAGTCTCATCGTACAAAGAATATCCTATAAACCCATCAGAAAACAACGAACAAATCATTGTATTTGCTGCAGAAAATTCAGTTAAATTCAAATGAACTGAAAGCAACTCCGTATGCACTATATCAACTCTTCCTTTATCCTTACTATAACATAACAAACCAGAACCAGTTCTAATAGCAGGGAAAGCACCATAACAGCCCATATGATAAGAATGGGTTACCTTTACATTTTCCCAATTGCGTTTAATTACGGCTTCTTGTGCCAAACTTGGAGAAGAATACCCAGAGCAAGTAACATGAATAATATTTTCGGGTTTACCATGCGATAATTCATAAAACTTATCAAAAACATACCCCATTTTAACCTTAAACCAATCCATACGCACCTCTATCTTAGGACCATAATGACTTTCTGGTAACACTTCAAACCCCTCAGGAAAAACATAGTTAGAAGGATCCGTACTATCCATATCCTTAACAATAAAAGACTCTACCTCGTCAAAAATCAATACCTGTCGCTTCTCTATATTTTTAGAAGAAACCGCATACTTATCGACATGCTCAGATATCTCTTCAAAACTAACAAGATCTCTATCAGCTTTCCCCTCTTTTTCAACAATTACAGGATGATTCTGGAAATGATGGTATAAAAATTTTGTGTATTGATTTATTCTTTTTTGATTAATCAACTTTCCTACCACAATAGGGTGAAAGTTAGAAAGTATAATGGAGTTCATATCAATATAGTTTAGTCATTATACAAAGTTAAGTAATAATGCCTTACCATATGAATTTAACAGACTGATTTTTAGATAATTAGTATTATTCTTACATCTATAATGCCTCTGGATTATAAAAACTATAGAGATATCCATAGTCCTATCTCACTGGTTTTCGTCCGTTTCCTTTAAGGGTATAAAAACAAAAAAATCCCGTTCCAATTGATATGGAACGGGATTTCTAAAAAAGGCGACGACCTACTCTCCCACAAGTG
>NZ_BAABCY010000069.1:0-58588 GCF_039539345.1 Snuella lapsa
ATGTTTCTAAGATATTTGTTTTGTAACAAACAGTCTTAAATTTTATGTCCGAATAAAGGTAACAACTCCAAAATGCAAAAAGAACTATTTTAAAACAAAATGTATTAACGCTTTGTTACCGTAAATATACATCAAAGTTTAATAATTCACACCATAATACACTAAGTTTAGCAAATTGTATTAACACTAAAATTTAGCCTCCATAAACAGATTTTTTTGCAAAAACACGCAACCATTTTAAGAAAACATCATCTTATGGTTAATAATGATACTAAAATCAAAGAATATTCTTAACTTTATTCCTATGGAAAATCTTACAAAAATGAAATTTATTTTTTTAATTCTTTGTGCTACCTTAATTGGTTGTACCAATAATGATGATGATGAAATTGTTCTTAAAAACGTTAAGGGAACTATAATCGGAACTGTTTCTTGTGATACAGAATCAAACGGACCAGCTTATGAAATCCAAATTGAAAATTTAGATACAATAGAAAAAATAATTGTATCCAATTTGCCAATTGAATTTAAACAGGATGGAACTAAAATCAGTTTTGATATGGAAAAATCAATTGAGGACTTTGGTGCATGTGTGTCTTTATACTCTCCTGATATATTTTACAAATTAAAAAATATAACAATCGTAAATAACTAGAGCAAATGAAATTTAAAACTACTTCTGCACTACTTCTAATTTTAGCCATTTTTATGTTGCCAACGGGCCTAATAGCTCAAGATTACTATTGGTCTAATAACAAAAAAATACCACTTATTAAAGAGGACAAAGCCTTTTTAATTAGAGCCAATGAAAAATCTGAAACTGAATCGAATCTGACACGAGAAGTTTCAATTGAAAGCCTCATGCGAGTCAACCGAAAATCCCTTTTGGTAAAACTAAAATCATCAGAAAGGTCTGTATTAGAAGAACTTTCTGCAATTTCCGATAATAAGATAGCGTCATTTAAGACAGAATTAGGTTATGAGGCAATCCCTACTGGCGAAATTCTTTTTAAGCCGAAAAAGGGAATTACATTTGATAAAATAAACGAATTGTCAGGCGAACAGCTAAGTATTGTTAAAGAAAAATATGGAACATTTAGTGTGTACGTAACTGATTATAGGGAACTATTGAATCTTTCCAATAAAATATATGAAAGTGGTTTAGTGGAATATTGCCAACCTGATTTTATTATGGAAGTTGAAAAATTCCAAAACGATCCGCTTTACACTGACCAGTACTATTTGAACAATACTGGACAATTAGGTGGTACTGCTGGAATTGATATTAATGCTCCACAAGCTTGGGGAATTTCTACAGGACTTCATAATGTGAGAGTAGCGGTTTTGGATGATGGGGTTGAAAACCACGAAGACATTAATGGAAGAGTTGTTGCAGGTTTCACGGCAACTGGTGCTGGTAATGGTGCTCCGGGAGCTGGTTCAGCACATGGTCAAGCTTGTGCAGGGATTATAGCTGCATCACATAATAATCTTGGAATTGCTGGTGTAGCACCATGTGCAGATATAATACCTATTCGTATTCTGGGCGTTGGCGCATCTGTTGGTCAAATTGCAGCTGCCATTGACTGGGCATGGGATGACGGAAATGCAGATGTTTTGAGCAATTCGTGGGGATTTACAGATCCAAACGCCTATCATGATGCAGTTGAAGATGCAATAGCAAGGGCAAGAACACAAGGAAGGGGTGGAAATGGCAGTATTGTTGTTGCAGCCTCTGGGAATTCACAACAAACCTTCAACGGGGTATTACATCCTGCAAATGTTCCAGGTGTGGTAACAGTAGGAGCTGTAAATAATAATGGTAATATCTGGAATTACAGTAGTAGAGGCTCAGAAATGGATTTGGTTGCTCCTTCAGGAAATACAAATAATAATGGTGATGTTCGTACAACTGATAGACCTGGAGGAAACGGATATAATAATGGCAATTATACTAACACATTTGGAGGTACTTCTGCAGCTTGTCCTCAAGCATCTGGAGTAGCAGCCCTTATGTTGTCTGTAAACCCTACGCTAACCGAAGCACAGATTGTTTCGATTCTAAAGAATACTGCCACAGACATGGGAACTTCTGGTTTCGATAATACTTTTGGATATGGAAGATTAAATGCCCAAGCCGCTTTAAATGCTGCTCTGCCTCCAATCAATGGCGATAACACAATTTGTTCCACTGGTTCAACATTTTCGATAAACAACCTTCCTTCAGGAGCCAACATTACTTGGAGCAATAGCAGTAATCTTACTAGAAATTCATCTCAAGGTGCCAACCCTTGTACATTTTCTGCTATAGGTTCTGGAAGTGGCTGGATACAAGCAAGTATAACATCCCCTAATAGTTGTGGAAATCCAACAATAATTCGAAAAAATGTAGATGTCGGTGTTTCATCAAGCAATATTGTTATAGGTAATGTTCCTTCTTCCATACCAGTTAATACTCCAATAGAGGCTGTTGCAGGCTACCCTCCTATGTTCCATTGTGATTTATTGGACGTAGAGTGGAGGTATATGCCCAATTCAACGATAATGAACGGCAGTTTTGCCTGTCCATCAAACAATAATAGCCAAAAACGTATCATATTCCATTCACCAGGAACATATTATATACAAGCCAAAGTCAAGACAAGTTGTGGATGGAGTAATTGGAGTGGACCAGTAAACATAAATGTAACAAGTGGAGGTTATTATTATTCTGTATACCCCAACCCTGCATCAACGGATATTTTTGTTTCCGAAATACAATCTGAACGCGTGTACGATTCAAACCTCACTACAGACGACAGCCCCACTAATATTAAACTTGAACTTTATGATTTTACAGGAAACACGGTGCGAGACCTAAATTTAAATTCTAAGAAAAATGAAAGCAAATTGGATGTTTCAGGTTTGCCTAAAGGCAATTACTTTCTTCGTATTGTGAGCAAAGAAGTAGATGAAGTCCATCAGATACTTATTGAATAAGAGAAAATTATACAATCTTAAACGAAGAAGAATCAAAAGACCAAGCAGTAAAAGCTTGGTCTTTTGATAAAACTAAGAACGTGAACTTGCTGTCAAATGCTTTTTCATCCATACCAAAACTTGGCTAATCTTTGATTCGATAAGTTTTGGTATGTGCCCTAGCGGCAGCGACACATAACACTGGGAAATAAAGATTGGTTTGAAAACAAAGAATCAATAATCTTTAAGATTCCTTTTAAAAATAGCAAGTTCCGTTGCATCCATTTCCAGTTTATGATATACCTTACCAAATCGAGGTTTGACTAGGGTAATTTTTTCCAATAATTCAAACATTCTTTCTCGCTCTTCATTTCTTTCGTTTATCATGGCATCATACTTTTTTTTGGGTACGGTATCTTCTTTTAAGTTCCATTCTTCACGGGTAAGCTTTTCAAACATAGGTTCAATGAACAATGTTTCTTTCCGTTCTGCACATTCCAAACAAGTATTTCCCTCAAATAAGACTTTTAGCATATCATGGGTGGGCTTGTGATATTTGCGTTCATGCTCCCGAAGCAGTTCAATAATATAATCCAAACGTCCTGCCATATATTTTTGGAACTTATAAAAGCTCATCATAAATGTACTTTTTGGAGTGATGTTGGCTTTTTCAAAGAAATCAATCATGGTATCGATGGTCTCTGTATGTGATTTGGTAATCGTCTTGGAATATTCCCTAAACCGTTCAGCCGTGATACGATTTATACTTATAGCCGAAAACGTGTTTTTTTGCTGTTTTTTTATTTCCATTACTGTAGTTTTTTTCAATGCTTATAAGGCTTTACAATCGCTTTGACGCAAAATTGGTATACCGTTTTATTTTTATTAAAAATTATCAATTTCGTAATCATCTCATAATCAATATTCTAATTTCAATTCTTTCAATAAGGCAAATTTGTTTACTGTAAATTTTTCCAATGTTCTTGGGGCTTTCCAAGGGGTTTGTTTCAAAATTGCACCATTGAAAAAAGCAAAACACTTTATAAATAATTGATTTTCAACGATTTGAATAAACGTAACGTCGCTTTAGCGCGTTACCCTCTTGCTATTCAAATCTTATCCGCTGCGCTACTAATTTTTGAATACATCAAACCGAGTACAAATAAACCTCACATTTAGTGTTGCTCCCTATCTGATTTTACATGACGCTTATCTTTCCGAATGCTACAAAAACCTGACAGGAAGCTTGTGCAAGATTGGTTATGGTAAAAATTGGGGCTGCCCACTTTGTTTTACTTCGCTCGACTTTTGCTCCTTTTCTTTATAGTGGTGAATCAATAGGTCCATATCTTCTCCTACTTTCTTTTGCAGTACCCTTGCATAAATCTGTGTAGTGGATAATTTGGTGTGTCCCAATAACTTGGACACTGTTTCTATGGGTACACCATTGGACAGGGTTACCGTTGTTGCAAAAGTGTGTCTTGCAGAATGAAATGTAATATGCTTATGAATGCCACTGGCTTTTACAATTTCTTTCAAATATTGATTGGTCTTTTGATTGCTGAGCACAGGAAGTAGTTTTTTGGTAGCTTTACTTTCTTGCATGTACTTCTCCATTATCTGTTTTGCTTTTGGGAGCAAAGGTATTTTTACCGTTTCATTGGTCTTTTCCCTTTTGGTATTTAGCCAATAGTTCCCATCTATACCAATCAATAGTTGCGTAGACATCAGTTCTTTTACATCAACATAGGACAATCCTGTATAACAACTAAAAAGAAATATATCCTTTACACGTTCGTAAGTTGGACTTTTGAACGTAGTATTGTCAATAAGGTCAATTTCTCTTTGGGTAAGATAACTTCTTTCGTTTTTAATATAGCTGAGCTTGTAGTTCCTAAAAGGGTCTTTGTCCAACCATTCTAGTTTTACAGCAAGATTGGTCATTTTCATCAACCGTTCCAGATGTTTCATCGTACCATTGTTAGTACAGGTCTTTCTTGCTTTTTTTGGTTTATATGTTCTTATGTACTGTTCAAAGTCTGTTATGAATCGATAACTTAATTGTTTAAGGTAAATATCCTTTGTTTTCCGTTTTTCCATTAAAAACATATCTAGGTACTTCTTGGTGGAATAATAGTTTTTCATGGTACCTGGCTTTAAAACATTATGCATGGTCGTATTGTGGTACTCTACCAGTTCCATGAGTGTTTTATGTTGGTCATCCTCGCCTAGATAACGAGCTTTTACAGCTTGTGGAGTAATCATCTTGTGTTCTTGGAGCAATTGCTTATGGCTGTCCAATATATGCCCATAGGCTTGATCCAAATAATTGTTCAATATTCGGAGGTTTTGAGTGTTTCCTCTTGCCCTACCTTTGGAAGCATCCCAATGGTTCACCGGAACACTCCTTTTTAAACTGATTTCCGTGCGTTGCCCATTGACCGTGATACGAGCATAAATGGATAGGTTTCCTGAATTTTTACGTGTGTTCCTTGTAAAGAAAAGAACGGCGAAAGTGCTGTCTGTCTGCATGTTGTACGTCTTTAGATTAAACTTTGTTTTTAACAAAGACGAAAATCAAATCGCTTTAAAAGCTCCTTAAATTTACAACAATTAATGTACCATACAGTTCACCGAATCGTTCACCAATGCATTGGTTTTAAATGATATCATTTGATATCAATAAAAATGAAAAGCACTGATAATCATAAGATTAACAGTGCTTTGATATTGCCGAAATGGCAGTTCGTCGGGGTGGCAGGATTCGAACCTGCGACCTCCTGCTCCCAAAGCAGGCGCGATGACCGGGCTACGCTACACCCCGAAGACAGTGTAATTGTCAAATTCCAATAAACAAAAATACAGCTTACTGTAACAGGCTGCAAATATACCTTTTTTTTCAATTCATTATTAAATTAATTTCAAAAAAATAGATTCTTATTTTATGTCCTCAACAATATGTTTAAAAAACAAGTATTTTAGCTTCTTCAATATATAACTTAAACTACGTGCATTTTATAATAGATAAGCTCTCTTTTCTCTTTATATGTATTGCCTTTTCTTGTTTCGGACAATCAAAAATAGAAGGAAAAGTTTTAGATGGAGACAGCGGTTTTCCCATCCCACATGCTAGCATTACAAATCTTAGCGATAATAGCGTTGTTTTTACGAATGCCGAGGGCATGTTTCAACTTGTTAAAACAGGCACCTATCTATTTGAAAAGGAAGGTTACACAAAAAAAGAATTGAATATAACCGATATTAGATATCAAATAATACAGCTAAGTATTCTCCCTTCTTATCTTTCTGAAGTCATAATTAGTACCAACCAACTGCCAAAAACCTTAAAAAAAGTAAGTGCAACAATAAGTATCATTTCAAATCAAGACATATTAAAAAACAACAATATAAACATAGCTTCGGCATTAAATAAAACACCCGGTATTTTTATGCAGTCTGGAGCATTAAACACAAACCGAATCACCATAAGAGGTATTGGTTCCAGAAACTTATTTGGTACAGCTAAAATAAAAGCCTACTTCAAAGACATACCTCTAACAACTGGTACAGGCGAAACAAACATAGAGGATTTTGAACTTGGCTCTATTGCCCAAATACAAATACAAAAAGGCGCTTCAACTCTTTATGGTTCTGGTCTGGGAGGCTCAATTAACATCATACCCCAAAACGCCTACTTTAACCAATCTAATATAAACAGTCAATTTACCATAGGATCATTTGGACTGGCTAAAGAAATGGTCAATATAAATCATGGAACTTCCAAAACTAGTTTTAGAGCAATTTACAGTCATACCCATAGTAATGGTTACCGTGAAAATAACAACTATAACAAACAAACCATTACCTTAAACTCTAACCACTATTTTAACAAAAAAAGCGACCTATCGTTCCTTGGCAGCTATATAGACCTAAAGGCCTTTATCCCTAGCTCTATAGACGAAACATCTTTTATCAACAACCCACAATCTGCAGCTTACACCTGGAAACAATCAAAAGGTTATGAAGACACCCAAAGAGGCCTTTTTGGAGGCACTTGGAACTATCAACTTAACAAAGACCTAAAAATCATTACGAGTATTTTTACATCTTTCAGAAAAGCCTACGAGCCCAGACCTTTTAATATCCTAGCCGAAAACACCATTGCACTTGGTTTTCGATTTCGATTTTTAGGAAACAACAAACTCTTTAAAAAGCCCCTTAATTGGACATTGGGAAGCGAATTATTTAAAGACAACCATAAATCGGGCACCTTCGAAAACCTATATAATGACTTTCCTGAAGGAACGGGCAGTGTGAAAGGTAATCGCTTATCCGATTATAAGGAAAAACGACAATATTGTAACATATTTCTGGAAACCAACTACGAACTCTCCAAAAAGACAAGCCTATCGGCAGGGGTTAATTATAACAAAACATCGTACAATTTAAATGATAGGTTTCCTCCTTCAGAAACCAATCCGGACCAATCTGGAACTTTCAAATTCAAAAACATATGGTCTCCCAAATTTGGGGTTATTCATCAACTTTCAAAACATATCAGCTTTTATACAAACATAAATCATGGATTCTCTCCTATTTCCCTTAATGAAACACTTTTACCTGACGGACAAATAAATACTCAATTAAAACCTGAAACCGGATGGAATTTTGAATTAGGCTCGCGAGGTCAATTATTAAACAATCGATTATTCTATAATGTGGCTGTTTATCGATTGGATGTTAAAAACCTATTGGTTGCTAGAAGAACCAACCAAGATGAGTATATTGGTGCCAATGCCGGGCACACACAACACGACGGAATTGAATTAGACATTAACTACAAGCTAATCGATAACAAAGTCCTTTTTGTAAAAGTCTTTATGACTTATACTCGCAACAATTTTAATTTTAAAAATTTCATAGACGACACTAACGATTATTCTGGAAATAAACTAACAGGCATACCTTCCAATATTCTAAATCTTGGAATGGACACAAAGCTTAACACCTACTTTTACGGAACTATCAATTTCCAACATGTTGGTTCTATGCCAATCACAGACAACAATAGTGTGTTTACAAAAAAGTACAACCTTGCCAATTTTAAAATTAGTTATACAAAACCTATAAATAAAACTTTAAAGCTAAATGCTTTTTTCGGAATCAATAACCTATTCAATACCAACTATGCATCACAAGTTTTAATCAATGCCCAAGGGTTTGGTGGAAGTGCTCCAAGATATTACTACCCTGGAAATCCAAGAAATTATTATACTGGAATCAATATTAATTATATCTTTTAGTATATCTTTAAATCTGAAAACAAAACGCATGATTATGACAATAATCATAAAGTAAAAATCGCAACACACTATTTTATAAATGACATCAGTTATTATTTGAATTTACCGTAAATGAAAACAAAAAGAAAAATGTTTTTGCCTCGCTAAATCCAATTGGTAAATGGTATAATATCCAAAACAATGAAACAGACGGTATCCTTATTAACAGCCATCCTTATAGCATGCTTTTCCTGCGCACAACAATCAGAATCCGAAGTAAAAGCAGAAACTCCAAATGTAATTGACTATACTACCGAAATGGTTGTCCCCGATCTTAACATTCCTTGGGGCATGGCATTTCTTCCCGATGGCAGTATGCTCATTACAGAAAAGTCGGGAGAAATCATTCATTTTAAAAATGGTAAAAAAACCAACATTACTGGTGCTCCTACTATTGTTAATCGCGGACAAGGAGGACTATTAGATATTAAATTACATCCAAACTATATAACCAACAGATGGATATATTTATCGTTTTCCTCTCCAGAGGGTGAAGGAGAGGGTGCGAACACAGCCATCATGCGAGCTAAATTAAAAGACACCTCCTTAATAGATCATCAAATAATTTATAAAGGCGCTCCCAATACCAGAAAAGGACAACATTTTGGTTCACGCATAGAGTTCGATAACCAAGGCCACTTATATTTTTCAATAGGAGACAGAGGTAATCGTGACGAAAATCCGCAGGATGTCACTCGTGATTGTGGAAAAATATACAGACTTAATGACGACGGCAGCATCCCTGAAGACAATCCCTTTGTTAATACACCTAATGCTAAACAAGCAATCTTTAGTTATGGCCATCGTAATCCCCAAGGTTTAATAAAACATCCCGAAACAGGAGCCATTTGGGAACACGAACATGGCCCTAAAGGAGGCGATGAAATCAATATCATTCAAAAAGCTAAAAATTACGGTTGGCCAATCATTTCTTATGGCATTAATTACGACGGTTCCTCTTTTACAGATATTACAGAAAAAGAAGGCATGGAACAACCTCTTTTTTATTGGGTTCCTTCAATTGCACCATCTGGTATGACATTCGTATCTTCCGACATCTATCCACAATGGAAAGGTAACCTCTTGGTAGGCTCATTAAAATTTAAATACTTAGAACGACTCGTGCTCGATGATAATAAAGTGCTAAAACGCGAAAAGCTATTAGAGGACATAGGGCGGGTTAGGAATGTGATTCAAGGTCCCGATGGTTATATATATGTAGCTGTAGAAGGAAAAGGTATCGTAAAAATAGTATCCAACAACTAAGTATCTAAATCATTTTTTACAGTTAATACATACACTAACTTTTCAGTATTTATTAAAATTAAATCCATATTATAAAAATCCACAAGAAAACGAGTGCAACGATTGCCTGTATACAGGTAAGCTGGATTGCATGAGTTCTTGAATTCTTAAATAGTTTATTTAAAAGTTAAAAATTTCAAAACACATGAAAGTATTTTTAGTCCTACTAGTTTCCTTAATAACACTAAGTTTTATAAATATTGACCGACAAGATCCTTTAAAAGAAAGTATTGAAAGGGGAAAAGATATCTACACCGAGTTTTGCGTTACCTGTCATTTGCCTTCAGGGGAGGGTGTGGAAAACGTATATCCTCCATTGGCAAAATCAGATTACCTAACCAAAAACAGAAGTGCCAGTATAAAAGGACTTAAATATGGTTTAAAAGGAGAAATTGTTGTTAATGGTAAAACCTATAATGGATTTATGGCTCCATTAGGTCTCTATGACGACGAAATAGCCGATGTGATGAACTACATCAATAATAGTTGGGGCAACAAAAATGATTCAATCGTTACTAAAGAAGAAGTCTTAAAAATCAAGAAATAGTTTAATCGTACTTAACTGGATGCTTCATTTTAATTAAATTTGTAAGACGAACTAAACACAACACGCATGCTCATTATTGGAATTGCTGGAGGTACCGGTTGTGGAAAAACAACCGTTGTTAATCAAATTTTAAACGAATTTCCCGATGGTGAAGTGGGTGTTATCTCCCAAGATTCATACTACAAAGATACAACACACTTAACTAAGGAAGAACGTATAAATATTAATTTTGACCACCCCAGATCCATCGATTTCGATCTATTAACTGCTCACTTAAAAAACTTAAGAAACAATGCCCCTATTCAACAACCCGTTTACTCTTTTATCGAACATAATAGAACCGGAGAAACCGTACTAACTAAACCCAGAAAAGTTATCATTGTTGAGGGCATTTTAATACTTACAAACCCAGAACTAAGAACCTTATTCGATATTAAAATATTTGTCCATGCAGATACAGACGAACGCTTGATTAGACGATTGAAAAGGGATATTTCGGAACGAGGGAGAGACGTTAACGAAGTACTTACACGCTATCAAACAACACTAAAACCCATGCATGAGCAATTTATTGAACCCATGAAGCAGTATGCCGACATTATTATACCCAATAATAAGTATAATACAGTTGCCATAGATATTGTTCGTTCCATCATTAATGAAAGATTACAATGACATTGTTTAAAATAAATAATAAACGTCTTTTTTTAAAACCATTAAAAAACATATTTGTTATTATCTTGGTTATTTTTATTGTCTGGATGTTATTTTTTGATGCAAATTCATGGCTTATCCACAACGAGCTGAATAATGAAATTGAAGCGCTCGAAGCCGAAAAAGAATATTACAAACGTGAAATTGAAAAAGACAAAAAAGCCATAAAAAAGTTAAGTACAGATGAAGGCCTTGAAAAGTTTGCACGCGAAGAATATTACATGAAAAGGGATAATGAAGAAATATACATCATCGAATACGAAGACAGCTTAAAAAACAAACAAGATGACTAAACCTTTGTTCAAAGAATTTAATCCTGTTTCGTCAAAACAATGGAAACAAAAAATTCAATTCGACCTCAACGGTGCAGATTACAACAGCACTCTTGTTTGGGAATCAAATGAAGGCATTGCAGTAAAACCGTTTTATCATGCTGATGATCTTCTCAAACATCCAAAGGTTTCCAACACCAAAACAACACAATGGCTTGTCTGTCAGTCTATTTTTGTCACAAACACAACCACATCAAACCTTAAAGCTATTAATGCAATTAAGAAGGGCGCCGAAAGTATCAGGTTTATTGTACCATCTAAGGATATAGCAATTAAAGAACTTCTCCAAAACATAAACCTCGATACCATCCGCATTTACCTTGAACTCCAATTTTTATCGGAAACCTATATTAAAACGATACGTTCAATCCCTACAAAAGCTGGTATCTATACCTTAACCGATAGCATTGGGCATTTGGCAAGAAATGGCAATTGGTTTTATAATTTGAATAAAGATTTTGAACTATTTACCAACTATTTTTTAAATAACACTTCAAAATCGCAAACCTATACGAGTGTAGACACAACACTTTATCAGAATGCTGGCGCCAACATCGTGCAACAACTGGCTTATGCATTGGCTCATGCCAACGAATACTTAAATCTCCTTAATACCAAAGCCCCAAACGCTTTACAAACCATTAGAATGGTTTTTGGAGCATCCTTAAGTTCCAATTATTTCTTTGAAATAGCTAAACTTAAAGCATTGCGATCCTTATGGCTAACACTTGCTAAAGAATACAACATAATTTCGGATTGCCATATTATTGCCTATCCAACAAAGCGAAACAAAACGCTCTACGACCCTAACACCAACATGCTTCGCACCACAACAGAGTGTATGAGCGCTATACTAGGCGGTGCCAATACCATATGCAATTTACCTTACGACACCATATACCACAAAGACAATATATTTAGTGAAC
This sequence comes from Snuella lapsa, assembly GCF_039539345.1. Classification (NCBI taxonomy): domain Bacteria; kingdom Pseudomonadati; phylum Bacteroidota; class Flavobacteriia; order Flavobacteriales; family Flavobacteriaceae; genus Snuella; species Snuella lapsa. The sequence continues at coordinate 12,125 of NZ_BAABCY010000069.1, forward strand.
GCATTGCCTGCAACCAACTACTTATTTTAAAACACGAAAGCTATTTCGATAAAGTTAACAATCCAACAGACGGAGCCTATTACATAGAATCCATAACACAACAACTAGCCGAAAAGGCATTGGATTTATTTAAGGAAATAGAGACCAGTGGCGGTTTTTTAAAACAACTTAAATCTGGTACTATTCAGCGAAAAATAAAAGAAAGTGCTTCCAAAGAACAAAACCAATTTAATACAGGAAAGGAAATATTACTAGGCACTAACAAACACCCCAATGAACAAGATAAAATAAAAGCAACATTGGAACTGTATCCATTTGTGAAGACACACCGACGAAAAACCTTAATAGAACCTATTATAGAAAAACGATTAGCAGAACAGATAGAACAAGAACGATTAAAAAAAGAACATTAAAATGAACACAAAAATCAAATTTATTGCAGCTTTATTAATTTTCACACTATTTAATTGTAAACAAAAAACCACATTATCGGAATACAAATATGCCGACAAAAACACCGTCCTAAACTGTGAAGATGCCAAATCTAAATTATACAACGAAGCTTTATTCTCTTTCGAAAACGACATCTTAAACTTTTATGGTAAAAATAACAACAAACAAAGCCTAACAACAGCCTACGCTCAATTTATACGTAACACGCAATACAACAGGGTGAAGTTTAATGAACTGGTCTCAGAGCACTCATTAGAAATATTCAACGTCTTAAAAGAGGATACAAGTTTATGGCAGGTTGGGAACACCCAAAGTAATTTAAATTACTATAGTCCTTTATTTAAATGTATTGCAAGCAACATTGAAAACAAAGATTTAAAAACAACACTTAACGCCCTTCTGGACACCCATAGTATGAGCCAAAAACTTTTTGCGCCCCCGCTACAATCTAATTATAGATTTGCCATTAAGGATAAGTATTTAGCAGCATATATTGCCTTCGATCTGTTTTATGCTAAACTTTTTGATGTTGATTTAACTGTTGTAAAAACCCAGAGTCAAAGTGTTGATTTCAATAAGAAACCAACCAAATAGCAAACTAAAATTAAGATAATTATAAAATAAGGTGCATAATGCAACGTAAAGACCTTCAACACATCAACTTACAAGAGCCTGAAGAAAGCCTAAGCACAACTGCTGAACATAGCTTCTTAACTGCTGAAGGTATTCGCATTAAACCTACCTATTCCCCAAAAGACCTAGAGTCCCTAGAACATCTCAACTTTGCTGCTGGCATTACACCCAATCTACGTGGTCCCTACAGTACTATGTACGTACGCAGGCCTTGGACAATACGGCAATATGCTGGATTTTCAACTGCCGAAGACAGTAATGCCTTTTATCGTCGTAACCTTAAAGCTGGCCAAAAAGGACTATCGGTTGCATTCGATCTTGCTACGCACCGTGGCTATGACTCCGACCACGAACGCGTTGTTGGTGACGCAGGAATGGCTGGTGTAGCCATTGATAGTGTGGAAGATATGAAAATACTCTTCGATAAAATTCCATTAGACAAAATGAGTGTTTCCATGACCATGAACGGTGCTGTTTTGCCCATCATGGCTTTTTATATTGTTGCAGCCGAAGAGCAAGGAGTACAACCCCATCAGCTCTCTGGTACTATTCAAAATGATATTTTAAAAGAGTTCATGGTACGCAACACTTATATCTACCCCCCTACGCCTTCTATGAAAATCATTTCAGATATTTTTGAATTTACAAGCAAGCAAATGCCTAAATTCAATAGTATCAGTATCTCTGGTTATCACATGCAGGAAGCAGGTGCTACTTGCGACATTGAGCTAGCCTATACATTGGCAGACGGCCTAGAATATATTCGTAAAGGACTCGAAGCCGGTATGGATATAGATACTTTCGCTCCCCGCTTATCTTTCTTTTGGGCCATTGGGATGAATCACTTTATGGAAATAGCTAAAATGCGTGCAGCGCGTATGCTTTGGGCCAAATTAGTAAAACAATTTCATCCGAAAAATGAAAAATCACTGGTTTTAAGAACCCATTGCCAAACATCTGGATGGAGCTTAACAGAACAAGACCCTTTCAACAACGTCGCCCGAACTTGTATAGAAGCTTCGGCAGCTGCCTTTGGCGGCACACAAAGCCTACACACCAATGCGTTAGACGAAGCTATTGCCCTACCAACCGATTTTTCGGCCAGAATTGCTAGAAATACCCAAATCTATTTACAAGAAGAAACTAAAATAACAAAAACTGTTGACCCGTGGGCAGGTAGCTATTACCTAGAAAAGTTAACACACGACATATCCCACAAAGCATGGGAGCTAATTGAGGAAATCGAATCCTTAGGTGGCATGACAAAAGCTATTGAAGCTGGCATACCAAAAATACGCATTGAAGAAGCCGCTGCCAGAAAACAAGCCAGAATTGATTCTGGAAAAGACATTATTATTGGCGTTAATAAATACCAATTAGAAGAAGAAGCTCCAATAACCACACTCGAAGTCGATAACAAAACGGTGCGTTCCCAACAAATAGCAAGACTGAACAAAATTAAAGCTAACAGAAATTCCAGAAAAGTAGAAATGGCTTTAACTAATTTAACCGAAGCTGCTCGCAACGGTCAAAATAATTTATTAGCTTTAGCTATTGAAGCTGCTCGCGAACGTGCCACCCTCGGAGAAATTAGCGATGCACTCGAAACGGTATTTGGAAGATATAAAGCACAAATAAAATCATTTTCAGGCGTGTATAGTAATGAAATAAAAGATGATGACTCCTTTAAAAGAGCTAGGGAACTGGCAGATATTTTTGCAGAACAAGACGGCAGAAGACCTCGTATTATGATTGCAAAAATGGGGCAAGATGGTCACGATCGAGGAGCAAAGGTGGTTGCTACTGGCTATGCCGATGTTGGTTTTGATGTAGACATAGGTCCCTTATTCCAAACCCCTCAAGAAGCAGCAAAACAAGCTGTAGAAAACGATGTGCATATATTGGGCATTTCATCCCAGGCTGCCGGACACAAAACTTTGGTGCCTCAGGTCATTAAAGCTCTTAAAGACTATGGAAGGGACGATATTATGGTTGTTGTTGGAGGAGTAATACCAAAACAGGATTACCCCTTTTTATTTGATGCCGGTGCCGTTGCCATCTTTGGTCCCGGAACTAAAATAAGTGAAGCTGCCATTAAAATCCTTGATATTTTAATAAATTAGTTCTATCTTTTATCCTATTGGAAAACCTACTTATTAAGCAAAATTAATCTAAATATGATTAAAGCCCCCAAAGAAACTGAAACTGAAACCCTTACAACTGACGCTAAAAATAAAATACTGAATAAAGCCCTTCTTATTTTTACGCCTACCATAATTGTAATTATTATTGCCTGCGTAGCAATAATATTAAACCAAGAGAAGCTTGAAATTGAGGTTTACCAACATACAGAAAAAACAATTGTTGATGCTAAACTTAAAAGTATAAACGATCAATTATCCCATGTGCTAAGTGATCTTTCCACCCTTAAGTCCAATAGCTTAATAAAAAACATCTGGGATAATAACAATAGCGACTATATAGAAACCCTCTCCAAAGATTTTGCAGACTTTGTTCATTATCAAAAAAAATACGACCAGGTACGTTTACTAGATTTAAACGGTATGGAAATTATACGTATAAACTTTAACAATGGAAAAACTACCATTGTTCCAGATGATAAATTGCAAAATAAAAAGAACCGCTATTATTTTCAAGAAGCCATTACCTTAAACAAAGACGAGTTTTTTGCTTCCCCTTTCGATCTTAATGTCGAAAATGACAGTATTGAAAAACCCATTAAACCTGTAATTCGCTTTGCAACGCCTGTCTTTGACAATAATGGAAAGAAGCAAGGTATTTTAATTTTTAACTATTTAGGGAAAAACATATTAGACTTGGTCGACCTCTATTCGAACCCTAAATTTTCAAGTCAACCCATGCTTTTAAACACTGAAGCTTATTGGATTAAAAGTCCTTTTCCAGAAAAGGATTGGGCCTTTATATTCAAAGACCGAAACCACCTTAAATTTTCATACAACTACCCTGATGCTTGGAATAATATAATAAATCAAGATTCCATTCAATTAATAAATAAGAATGGTTTATTTACCTCCCAAACTATATATCCATTAATGCCCAACAATACGTTAAATATTGGCAATGTTGGGCAATTCCAAAAAAGCCACAAAAATTACTCATGGAAAATTGTTTCTTTTATCCCTTACCAAGAACTATACGGAAAGCAACATACTCGAAGGTATATTATTATTAGCCTATTAACACTATTCGCCATAGGACTATTTTACTTCTCATGGCGGTTTTCCAAAGCTCAATACTTAAAACTAAAAGCTATTGATGCTCTAAAAATTAGTAATACTACCAAAGACAAATTCTTTTCCATTATAGCACATGATTTAAGAGGGTCGTTTAATGCGCTTTTGGGACTAAGTGATTTAATGGTTACAGATATAAACAGTGGAGTTACCAATGAAATCAAAAATTATGGAGAAATGATAAATTCAACTATAAACAGTACCCATGGTTTATTAAACAATTTACTAGATTGGTCTAGGTCCCAAACAAACCAAATGAACTTTAAACAAGAAACTTTTAATCTTTTTTCATTGGTTTTAGAGATCTTTGAATTCTTAAAATTTCAATCGGAACTTAAACATATTGCGCTAAAAAACTTTGTCCCTATGGACTTAGATATTTATGCGGATAGAAACATGCTAAATACTGTAATTAGGAATATTGTTTCGAATGCTATAAAATACAGTAACAAAAATGGTTCTGTAACCATATCGGCTTTAATAGACAACAACAATATACGCTGTGCAATTACTGACGATGGTGTTGGAATGTCTAAAGAGACCTGCGACAGATTGTTTAATGTAAAGGATATTAAATTAATTAGTAAAAAAGGAACTAATGATGAGCATGGAACCGGTTTAGGGTTAATCCTTTGTCGCGAACTCATTGAAAAGCATAACGGATCTATAGGTGTTGATAGTATTGAAGGAAAAGGTTCCACATTTTGGTTCGAAATACCTATTATTAAGCCTCCCAAAAATGATACTAACTAATTAGCAAAGTACAACCTTGACATAGAGATTAATCTCCTCAAATTACACTACACTCCTGTCTCCACAACCCCACAAACCATGCATATAAAATTTTAAACTAAGATAAACTTGTCTTAATTGAAATTATTTTCTACATTTGCCAAACAAAACCATTAATTATGTTTTCAAAGGCTTGTGAATATGGAATTAAGGCGTCTATTTTTATAGCTATAAATTCTTTTGAAGGCAAACGTGTTAGCCCTAAAGAAATAGCCAAAGAAATAGATTCACCCCAAGCTTTCACAGCCAAAATTTTGCAAGCTTTGGTTAGGCACGGTGTTATAAACTCGGTTAAAGGTGCTTACGGTGGTTTTGAAATAAACAAAAAGGATATTGCTGCAATTAGACTATCACAAATTGTGAATGCAATTGATGGTGATAAAATTTATAAAGGATGTGGGTTAGGACTCCATACTTGCGATGAAAGCAGACCCTGCCCTGTACATGATAAATTTAAAATAGTGCGGGACGAACTCAAAGACATGTTAGAAAACACAAGCTTAGAAGAATTAGCATTTAATATAAAATCTGGAACTACCTTTTTAAAAAGTATTGCATAAAAAACTAAAAAAATTTAACCACAAATAAGACAATTTTATCCTAAATAAAACAATTATGGAAGTATTAAACAACAATTCCCAAAAACAAATCGGACAGTTTGTTGCCGAAGACTATAGAACTGCGGCTATATTTAGCAGCTACGGTATCGATTTTTGCTGTAAAGGTCATAGAACCATTGAGGAAGTTTGCGAAAAAAAAGGAATAGACAGTGACGAACTATTAGACAAATTAAGCAGTATTATAAACGCATCTGTTAACGAATCTATTGATTATAAATCATGGCCCTTAGATCTACTTACTCAATATATAGAAAAAAAACACCATAGATACGTAGAAGAAAAAGTTCCAGTTTTAAGACAGTTCTTAGATAAACTATGCCGTGTACATGGTGAAAGGCACCGGGAATTATTAGAAATAAACGCCCTATTCATTGCTTCATCTAAAGAATTGGCTGCCCATATGAAAAAGGAAGAATTGATATTGTTCCCATTCGTTAAAAAAATGGTACAAGCCACTTTAGATCATAATCCCATACAAGCTCCCCAATTTGGAACAGTAGAAAACCCCATTACGATGATGATGCAGGAACACGATAATGAAGGAGAACGTTTTAGAAAAATTGCAGAACTAACAAATAATTATACACCTCCGGTAGATGCTTGCAATACATACCGCGTAACTTTTGCTATGTTAGATGAGTTTGAAAAAGATTTGCATTTACACATTCATTTAGAAAATAACATTTTATTTCCCAAAGCCATTAAATTAGAAAAACAGTTTACATAATTGGAAGCTTAAGAATTGATTAATAGTGCCCTCTAATTTAATAGGTTTAAAAATTCCAGAAAGTCCTTGTTACTTTCTGGAATTTTGAATTTAAAAGCTTATATATTTATACCGTCTTGCTTCTAAAGCACTATTAATCGAACAAGAATATAGCTATGCAAAAAAGACTAGTAATTGTATGCTTAATTAACTTTTTAATTGCCGCCCTTATGGGTATGGCTTTGCGCTACACCTTTATACAGCCCATTGGACTAAACTATCGTTTTTTAACACATGCGCATTCGCACGTTGCCATGCTAGGTTGGCTTTACTTAATGTTATATGTATTGATTATCCATTTTTTTGTCCCAGAAAAGCGTCCAATATATAATCGGTTATTTTGGCTTACACAATTTGCTGTAATTGGTATGATGCTTAGCTTTCCCTTTCAAGGTTATGCTGCTATATCCATTAGTTTCTCAACCTTACATATTTTTTGTAGCTATTATTTTGCATATCTCATATGGAAGCACCATAAAACAGAATCGGCAGCAACAAAGTTATTGTTAAAAACCTCGCTTATTTTTATGTTGCTTTCTACTATAGGCGTTTGGTGTTTGGGACCCGCCGTATCTATGTTGGGACAAGCTTCTGCTTTTTATCAAATCGCTATACAGTTCTTTTTGCATTTCCAGTTTAACGGTTGGTTTATAATAGGGGTTGTTGCTATTTTTTTTCACCTATTGCAGCTTCAAGACTCAAAAAGATTTGGGGTCTTTTTCAATCTTTTAGTTACATCTACCATCCTAACGCTTGCGTTGCCTGTTTACTGGTTTATAGAAAACAATAGTCTTTTATGGATAAATGGTACTGGCGTCATCATTCAATTAGCCGCCTTGTTTCATTTTTTACAACTTATAAAACCCAAGCTACCATTGGTGCTAAAACAGCATTCAAAGCTTGTTGTACATGTTTATAGCTTTGCAATTTTTTGTTTTGTTTTAAAGATACTCTTACAATTGCTTTCACTACTTCCAAATATATCAGAAGTTATCTATCAACACCGAAATTTCATTATTGGTTTTATACATTTAACGATGTTAGGTATTGTATCAGGTTTTATATTTTCATTTATACTACAAAGCAAATTAGTAAACCGCAATAGTAGCCTGACGTTCGCCATCTATACCTTTATTTCAGGATTTGTTTTAACCGAGTTGCTTTTAATGGTACAAGGCGGTATGTTTTACTATGGCAAAGGACTTATCCTCAATTACTATCCCTTATTATTTCTTTTCAGTGCTTTATTACCCATTGGTATAACAAGCCTACTATTCAATATTATAAAAAACAAAACGCATGGACAAAAAACCCTTGAAACGTCATAAAGCCCTACAACCACTTAGTAGAGAACACCATCACGGTTTATTACTATCATGGAAAATACGCAGCGGACTAAGTAGAAATATTCCAGTTGAACGTATTAAGATATACACCGATTGGTTTTTTGAGACGCATTTAATTCCCCACTTTGAAATGGAAGAAAAATACATATTTCCCATTTTAAATGAAAATTACCCACTTATAAAACGTGCTTTGTCCTAACACAGGAACCTAGAGTATTTATTTACTACATCTAAATATGATGAAAATACGCTTACCGATATAGAGGGCGCACTGGAGGTGCACATAAGATTTGAAGAGCGCATACTGTTTCAGGAAATACAAAGCAAAGCGACTGATGCCCAACTACTAATCATTGAAAACGTCCATAGCTCGTCTACATTTGAAGACAAACTTGATGATGAATTCTGGAAATAATTAACGCATTACAAAAGACACATTCATATAAAAATTTCGTCCTTGTCTTGCTATATTATTCCAATCGGCATAAGTTGAATATGTAGCATCCAATAAATTTTCAATACCGTATTTTAGAACCACTTTGTTGCTTTTAACATAAAGCATGTTTCCTAGGTTTAAGTTTAATGTACCATAAGCGGGCGTTTCATCTTCACCATAAAAGCTACTATATCGACTTTGGTTGGCATTACCCTCAAACTGCAATGCAGCATTAAACATATGTGTATTATAATTAAGTTCGGCTAAATATGAAAACGGCCTGATTAATGGTAACTTCATACCATTCTTCCCTTCCCCATAATTATATCCAACAGAACTGTTAATAGCAAACTTTTTGTTAAATGTATAACTGGCATTAAAGTAAACATCTAAAATTGTCGCACAATCAATAGCCTTATAAACCCTTGCACCATCTGCGCCAATAGTCATCGAATTTATGGAAGGATCTGTATTCCCTATTATATAATCTGACATGTAAAAACACGACGACTCTAACCCTATTTTTAGGTTATCGAAATGAACATTAGAATTGACATGAAACTCCAAGTTTTTTTCCTTTTTTAAGTTCGGGTTTCCTATGTAATCATAATTATCGAAGCTGTTAAACAGGAAAAAACCATACCCTTCACTTACCGAAGGTGCCCGTTCCCCATAACCAAATGCAAATAAAGCATCGTAGCCATCCTTATTTAGCTTATATCCTGCCGAAAAGCTCATTAACAACCTATTTTTGGAATCTGTTATTTTGGGGTGAAAAATTTGTAGACTCTCCAAACCTGTTTGTTTAGCAATGGTATTGTTATGATAACCCAAGCGCAATGCCCCGGATACTTTTTCAAATGCATTAATAGCATATTCATCTTTAATATAAACTCCCGAATAAAATGTTCTAATATCAGGCCAAGTATACATAAACATATCTGGTTGATTCGGGTCATTGGGATGCATCGTCATTTCTGCTATCGACCTGTTATAAAAACTATTGAGGTTAACCAGTAATTTATGTTTTCCTTTATGTAAAGCAGCTTTACTATAACCCCCATAGGTATCACTCCAACCAGGCATATCCATACGAATAGCAACATCATCACGTTGCGAATCGTCCATAATATGAGTTATGGTATTAAAATATATCTTTGATTCCCATGATTGCAATAATGAATGATGGCCTTTATAACGATACGTTATAGAGCTTATTAATGCCTCTGCTAAAGATACATCCATTGGCAAAGCTGGATATCCAATATTGGTAGCCTTATCGTAAATTATATTAGTTTCCAGAATATGCCTATCGGAAAGCTTATAGCCTCCTTGTAACGATAGATTATACTTTTGAAATTGGGAATGGAAGACCTCTGTTTGATTTCCCGCTTTATAATTATCTGATTTACGAAATATCCCATCAGTATTCGAATAAAACTTATCACCTGAATATTCCAGATCCAATCCAGTAGTTCTATAGTTTCCATTGGTCTCATACCCCATATCAATATTCATGTTTAAACCTGTTCCGTAAAACTTTGATGAGGGTTGCTGCATGTCGATAGCGCCACCAATACTATGTCCATTTTCAGCTCCTTGCTGACCTGAATTAACAGTTACCTTCTCTAAATTAGAAACGTCGACATAAGAAGTAACGGGATCCATTTTATCGGTACATGCGCCAAAAATCTGCATACCATCTATGGCAACATTTAAACGTTCACTCGTCATATTGTTTAAAGTCGCTTCCCATGCATAATTACCACGCTTTAGCATTGTTATCTTATTCGACTTTTCTAAATAATCATCAATACTCGAAAGTGTTTTTTCTTGACGGTAATTACTTAATTTACGTTGTCCGATTAAAATAACCTCATCTAATTGCGTTGTATCTTTTTTAATAAATTGCTCTTCCTGCTGGGCATACACACTCATACAAAATAGAGCACAAACACATATTAATACAATCTTTTGCATAATAAAAAAATTAAAATGATAAGTAAAGGAAGGCTACCTAAAAGTTTGAAATCCAAATGGTCTAATTCAGACTTTTAGGTCTCCTTAACCTATAAAACAAAGAACTGCCTTATTAAAATTCGAGCTCTAAATACAAACTGCTTTGCGTATGCGCTTCCGTTACACCTTCACCTTTAAGCACCTCATCTTCTGCATCTACAAGTTTTAAATTTAAAACCCAATACCCGGTCATTGTTAGTGAAAGCTCTCCTTTATACATGGCTTCTTCTTGATTGTATGTCAAATTGGTATTGTTGGGCGAACTATGGTTACCCATCCCTGGCATTCTAGGATCTGAAAATATCGTACAACCTTCTACCACAGGGAAAGCCATCATACTTTCCATTCTATAAACACCTACCACAAAATCATTTACACCTATTATTGGTTCATTAGGCTCAATGAGAGCTACAACATAACGTTTATCATCCAACCCCATAAAACTGCTTACATTTTTCGTTTCGCTTTGCATAACTGTTATAGCTTGACTAACCGAATAATTATCTCCATTAACGGTATAATCTATAGTTAGTGTCCATCCAGAAGCGTCTAAGTTTGTCATTTGATAGATTACATACCCTTCATAAACTGTTTTTTTACCTGTAGCCTTTTTAATCACAGATTTTGGACATGAATGCTGCATGCTTGGCATTTGCATCATTGGCATCCATGTTAGTGATGCATCGGTTAAATAAGCCCCAGAACTATTTTCTTTTATTCGGATACTAACGGCATTATAGCCCGTATAAAATTTACCCGATGCCGTATATAGTTCTACTGTATGGCTATTGTTTGTTAATTCTTGAATTTTTAAAAGGCCTTCAACTTCATCTATTTCAGGCGTATCATCGTTATCGGTAGAACATGCTGTCGCTAACAGAGCGACTAATAAGATTGGGAATATATATTTTAATTTCATGTGCTTCTTTTATTGTTTTTATTGGCTAAATGCCCGCTTTGTATTATTTAAGTTTTGGTTTGGAGACATTGTATATTGTATCATAGGCATATACCTTATCTCTTTTAAGATTACCGTAATAAACATGTGTTTCATTTACGATAATTTCAAACAAAGAATTATTTCAAACGAACTACTCCAAATGAGGCAGGGTACTGAGGAATTCTTATCGAATAAAAACTTAGATATAAGACATCCACAAACGAATGCTAGGTAAACTACACATCGTAATGAATATCTGTTAATAATTATTTTTAGGAATAATGCCGACCAGCCAACTTACTTATGCAAGCCAGAAAAGAAAACCCTTTTAGGTTTTTATACCATTTCTGATTTAAAACGGTATATCAGCAAATCTTAACTTAAAATTGGAGGTGGTGTTTCTACAGCCAAAGCTGTTTTTGTTATTTTGAAGACGTTTCTTGATACTGAAACTTTAGGCAATAGTGTTTGTATAAACTGTATTTCGATAGTGCTCGACTTAGCCAAACAAAACACATCTAAGGATTGCGGCTTATTTTCTGGTAAAGGGGCATCTTGATTATTAGAGCGCGAATCGTTTTGGGCCAACTGCTTTTGTAAATGACATTTACCATTACACCCCTGTTGGTTATCTTTTTGAACACAAAGTGTCGCGGCAATAAAATCTTGGTTCCATAAAAAGTGTCCCATAATAACCAAGGTATTGATGTTATTGAACAACAATCCAATAACCAATAAAACAACGGTGGCTTTATGTAAAACACGTTTTATCATGTTGCAAATTTAAAACTAACAGACCTTCCAAAACATGACGGAAGTCACTATAGCTAAAACTTTATTCTTTTTCAAAGCCGCAAAAGTAGCTGTTTGTTTATTTAACTCCTAGTTAATTTACAAAGTATTCTATTGCACCAATTTTAAAATACTATCCACAGTTTCTTTGTTATCTACACCCAAACCTTCCTGTTGATGTACCAATTCGCCTCCCGAATTAAAAACACTAATAATATTGGAATGCGAAAAATCTATTGGTGAAATTTGTTTATACTTCACAGCAAGCACGTTAGCAAATTCCCTAACACCACTTTCGTTTCCTTGCAAGAATGTCCATTGTTCGCCATCCATAAAATTCTCTTTGGCAAAAGCTTTTAAGCGGGTAGGTGTATCATTTTTAGGATCGATACTAACCAATACAAACTGAAGGTCGTTTAACTTATCTTTGGGTATTTTAGCTTCAATATTACGCATATCGGCTACCAAGCGCGGACAAGCAGCTTTACAAGTTGTATAGATCATAACCATTACCAACGTTTTCCCCCTTAAATCTTTAAGTTGTATGGCGTTCCCTTCTTCTGTATGCCAAGTAGTTGTAAGGTTGAAAATGGATTCATCAGAAATGGCATCTTCCGTAATTTTTGAGTTTTGGTTTTCAACCATTGCCAAATCCATTTTACAAACTGGACAACTTTCCAATTTGGTATAGGCTTTATTTCCTTCACATTGCATTGGGCATTTATAAACAGCTTTCTCAGCACCTGCCTTATGTGATGTACTATCTTTACAAGCTATAATAACCGTTAAAACTACCAGCGTTACAATAAATTTTAAATACCTCATTATTATTCTATTATATCTCTTACACATCTAAACCCTAAATTTTTCATAGCATACTTGGCCTTTAAACTGCCTCGGATAGCATAACGCATAAAAGCCGCATAATTCATTAAATCGGTGGCTCCTACTGCCGCACTTCCGCAAAACAAATTGGTATCGTTATCTACATCCTTTCTCGATTCGCCAGATACTAAAACCGAATTGAAATCTAAAGTCCACTCCCAAACCAAACCATGAAGGTCATAAACATGCCAATAGTTTTCAAAAGTAGAACCTATTTCATTATTGAATGTTTTTGGTTTTTCGTACCAACTCAATATAAATTTATTATAGCTTTTCAATGTTCGTGCGTCAGGAACCGTTTCGTTCGACATAGCCACATATTCCCATTCATCTATTGTTGGCAACCGTTTCCCTTGACACTCACAATAATCCTTTGCAGCAAACCATGACACATTTGTAACCGGAGCTTTTAAGGCCTGCCGGTCACCAAGTTCTGTATCCGACCTCCAGTCTTTTAAATAATTTTTATCTGCAAATAACTTTTTAACTTGAGAACGTTGCCATTTTGGATTTGCTTTAACAAATTCAATAAATTCTTTATTCGTTACCGGATATACATCCATTTGAAAATCTGCTATGGTAACCTGTAGCGAATCACGTCCATAAAGTGGAACATAAGTCCCTCCTTTAATTTTTACCATTTTAGATTGACAATCTGCTGAATGCATCCAAAATAGTACTGTGCAAATTGTCAATCGTAAAATAGTTTTCATTTCTTATTTAGATTTAGTGTTCGCTTTTAACGCGATCAACCATTGCCTTGGTTACATTGGTTTTATTATTACCCCATGAGTTATACACATAAGTCAATACATCTGCAATCTCTTCGTTGCTTATCGATTGCCTTGTCATCACACTATTATATTTCTGACCGTTAACAGTAATTTCTCCTGTCTTTCCTTTAAGTACGATCTCGATAGCACGATCTACATCTGCATTTAAATAATCCGATTTAGCCAATGGAGGAAATGCATTAGGAATACCCTGCCCTTCTGCTTGATGACAAGCAAAACAGGTTTGCATGTAGATTTGTTTTCCGGACTCCATTTTTTCTGCCAAGGTTTTTTCTGTAGTTGCTACAGCTTTCTTTGCTTTACCATCATCTGGCATTGTTTGCACACCGCCTCCTTCAGGGTTATAAATACCTTCTTGAACCACCCCAGAATAAATAGTTTTATTGTCTTCACCTTCTACTTTTAACATTCCTAAGGCTCCTTTGTTAAAAGCTCTAAAAATAGCATGATCTACCAAAATAAAAGTCCCTGGCACATCTACTCTAAATTCAACTATAGCTGCGCCTCCCGCAGGAATAGACGTCGTTTGTACATTCTCATTTATCATGTCACCTCCTTCAACGAAAACATTGTCAAATATCTCCCCTATAACATGAAACGACGATGTTAAATTAGGCCCACCATTACCAACAAATAAACGCACAGTCTCACCTACTTTTGCTGTAATAGCATTATCACCCGTTAATGCATTTACACTACCATTAAACACAACATAATCGGCATCTTCATCTACAGCCTTATTCATATCAAACGCCTGCAAACCAGGCTCGCCATTTTCACCTTTAGTATAAAAATCGCCTTGCATAATGTAATACTCTTTATCTACAGGGGGCAATCCACCTTCCGGTTCTACTAAAATTAAACCGTACATACCATTCGCTATGTGCATTCCAACTGGAGCAGTAGCACAGTGGTACACATATAGACCGGGATTTAACGTTTTAAAACTAAACGTTTTTTCATGACCGGGTGCTACAAAAGACGATGTTGCCCCTCCTCCTGGTCCAGTTACAGCATGCAAATCAATATTATGTGGTAATTTATTATCTGGATGATTAGACAATGTAAACTCTACTTCATCCCCTACCCGGGTTCTAATAAAACTACCTGGCACACTACCTCCAAAAGTCCAGTATACGTATTTTACACCATCGGTCATTTCCCCTTCTTTTTCAAGAATTTCCATGTTGACAATCAATTTTTTAGCCAAACGCTTTCCTACTGGTGTTGGCACATAAGGTGGTGCTGTTAATTCTGCCACCATTTCTCTACTTACTGGAATATCGGCCGCATTTTCATAGGCTTTCTTTTCATTGTTTACGCACGATACCACAAGTAGTATTGTTATTAATCCTAAATAAGGCAAAAAGTGCGATAGCTTAACTTTTAACATGTTTCGTTTTAGTATCATAATAATGCTTTAATTAAATTGGTTACTATAATTAGGATAATTTTATCCTAATTCATAAAGCCAAAAGTAACTTCTAATCGCTTTTAAAAATATGATTTTTATCATATTACCCGCTTTAAAATGAAAATAATCTAAACTATATTTTAATTAAAGTTCTCAACAAGTACAAGAATTTCAAGACCAATCCTTGAGCATGTGCTTTGTTAACAAGTAACATTTTTTATACTCGTAAATAATTGTATTTTTACAGTCATAAAAACCAAATCATTAATGGGTAAAATTATTGCAATTGCTAACCAAAAAGGAGGTGTTGGAAAAACAACTACATCTGTAAACTTAGCTGCTTCACTTGGTGTTTTAGAAAAGAAAGTATTATTAATTGACGCAGACCCTCAAGCAAATGCAACATCTGGTATAGGCATTGATGTCGAGACTGTTGAAATTGGTACTTATCAGCTTTTAGAACATTCTAATACTGCAAAAGAAGCTATTATAAAAACCGAAACACCAAATCTGGATATTATTCCGGCTCATATTGACCTTGTTGCTATTGAAATAGAACTTGTAGACAAAGACCAACGTGAGTATATGTTAAAAAATGCATTGGCCGACATAAAAGAGGACTACGACTATATTTTAATAGACTGTGCGCCATCTCTAGGCTTATTAACCTTAAATGCCTTAACAGCAGCTGATGCAGTAATTATTCCTATTCAATGCGAGTATTTTGCTCTGGAAGGCTTAGGAAAACTGTTAAACACCATTAAAAGTGTTCAAAAGATTCACAACGAAGCATTGGATATTGAAGGCTTACTTTTAACCATGTACGATTCGCGCTTACGCTTGTCTAATCAGGTTGTAGACGAAGTTCAAAAACACTTTAACAACATGGTTTTTCAAACCATCATACAACGCAACGTACGCTTAAGTGAAGCCCCTAGTTACGGTGAAAGTATTATAAATTATGATGCCAGTAGTAAAGGAGCCAGTAACTACTTAAGTTTAGCAAAAGAAATTATCAATAAAAACTCCTAAATATATGGCGAAGGCAACGAAAAAACAGGCTTTAGGAAGAGGTTTATCGGCACTTTTAAAAGATCCCAGTAACGATATTCAATCCGCACAGGATAAAAACGCCGATAAAGTTATAGGTAATATTGTTGAATTAGACATCGATTTTATTGAGGTCAATCCATTTCAGCCTCGTACCAATTTTAATGAAGAATCATTACAAGAACTTGCTTCTTCCATAAAAGAACTAGGCATTATTCAGCCTATAACCGTCAGAAAACTGGACTTTAACAGTTATCAGCTGGTCTCTGGAGAACGACGTTTTAGAGCTTCAAAACTTGTTGGTTTAAAAACCATTCCTGCCTATATACGAATTGCCAACGACCAAGAATCTCTTGAAATGGCATTGGTTGAAAACATCCAGCGCCAAGATTTAGATCCAATTGAGATAGCTTTGTCTTACCAACGTCTTATTGACGAAATTAACTTAACACAAGAGCAAATGAGTGAACGCGTTGGCAAAAAGCGTTCGACCATAACCAATTACCTGCGCTTGCTAAAATTAGACCCAATAATTCAAACCGGTATGCGCGATGGTTTTATTTCGATGGGGCATGGCCGTGCTTTAATTGCTATTGAAGACCAAGCAATTCAACTGGATATTTATGAAAAAATACTTTCCAACAAACTCTCTGTAAGAGAAACGGAAGCCTTGATTCGTAATTTTAACAATACACAAAGCACAGAAGTACCTCCTAAAAAAGATGCAGAAACCGATAGTGTCCCCAAATACATAAAAAAAGGTATTACAACCTTTTCGGAATACTTTGGACATAAAATTGACGTTAAAGTCTCTAAGAACGGAAAAGGAAAAATAACCATTCCTTTTCATTCAGAAGAAGATTTTAACCGCATTAAAAAATTAGTACAAGGTGCCAAATAAACTCCTAATAACGGGCATAGTCTCATTGCTATTTTCTGTTACAATAATAGCTCAAGAAAAAAAAACTCCCGATACTAAGCTACCTAAAGCAATTGAAGTAGACACCCTTACACAGGTTACTAAGGACCCCATAGACCCCTTATCCCCTGCACGAGCTGCTTTTTATTCAGCTATTTTACCTGGCTTAGGACAAGCCTACAATAAAAAATATTGGAAAATACCAATTGTTTATGGTGCTTTAGGGACAGGTATCTATTTTTATATTAACAACAACAATGAATACAACCGCTATCGCGATGCATATAAAAGTAGACTTGCCGGTTTTACCAACGATGAGTTTTATCTAGATGCCCAGGGCAACCAACTCACTACGCCAAGGGTAACGACAGAAGGTTTGGAACGCGGACAAAAATTTTATAGAAGAAACAAGGAGATTTCCCTTTTAGTCATTTTGGGTATTTATACCTTAAATATAATCGATGCCAATGTAGATGCACATTTATTACAATATAATGTAGATGAAAACCTATCTTTGGCTCCTCATTTTAATATTGACAAGATGGATGCAACAAGCAATCTTGGATTAACTTTAAATTTTAAATTTTAAAAATGAACATAGCTTTACTTGGATACGGAAAAATGGGGCAAACTATTGAAAAGATTGCCTTAAATCGCGGACATAATATCGTATTAGCCATCGACAAAGACGATAAAGAATATAATATCACCAAAGCCGATGTCGCCATAGACTTTAGCATTCCTACAGTTGCTTTTAATAACATATCCAATTGTATTAACAACAATGTACCTGTTGTATCGGGCACTACAGGATGGTTAGACGATTACGAAAAAGCAGTAGCCTTATGCAAGGAAAAAAACGGTGCATTTATTTATGCTTCTAACTACAGCTTAGGGGTTAACATCTTTTTTGAACTCAATAAAACATTAGCAAGAATGATGAGCAACCTAAAGCAATACAATGTCTCTATGGAAGAAATTCACCATACCCAAAAACTGGATGCTCCAAGTGGCACGGCTATTTCTCTAGCTAACGACATCATCTCCAATCATGACAGTTACAAAACGTGGTCGCTAGACCAACAACATGAGGCAAGCATCCCAATTGTAGCAAAACGCATAGAAGACGTACCTGGAACACATACAGTAAATTACGAAAGTGAAGTAGACACCATTACTATAGAGCATATTGCACACAACAGACATGGTTTTGCCCTTGGTGCAGTTATTGCAGCCGAATGGTTGGTTGGAAAAACGGGAGTCTTCACAATGAATGATGTGTTAAATATTGGTTAATACAATTAAAAACGATAACAACATTAGTAAGTTTGGCTACTAACAAAAGATAAATTCTACAATTATGACGTTAATGCAATGGTTTATATGCTTTTTGATTATTCAAGTTATTCATGGGCTAGGCACATGGAAATTATACATTAAAGCAGGGAGGCAAGCCTGGGAAGCTTTTGTTCCCGTATACAATGGCATTGTATTGATGAAAATAATAAACCGTCCTTGGTGGTGGATATTTTTGTTGTTTTTACCCATTGTAAACCTTATTATGTTTATTGTTGTTTGGGTTGAAACAGCTAGAAGTTTTGGTAAAAACCAACCTACAGACACATTTTTGGCAGTAGTCACCCTTGGTTTCTACAACTATTACTTAAATTACGTTGCCGACGTTAATCACATTGAAGACAGAAGCTTACACCCAAGAACAGGTTTAGGCGATTGGGTTAGTTCCATTCTATTTGCCATTGTAGCAGCAACCATTGTACACACCTACTTTATTCAACCATTTACAATTCCAACATCTTCCTTAGAAAAGTCCCTATTGGTAGGTGATTTCCTTTTTGTTAGCAAATTTCATTACGGTGCCAGAATACCAATGACAACCGTTGCTGCCCCTATGGTTCATGACACCATTCCCGTTTTAAAAAAGAAATCGTATTTGTTTAACGACAATTATGATAAACGTAAAACATCTTGGCAAAATAAATTGCAATTGCCATACCTTAGAATACCTGGGTTTGAAAAGATTGAACGAAATGACATTGTAGTATTCAACCAACCAGCAGACACCTTGTTGGATATGAACAACTTTCATCCTGATAGAAATTATTACAAACCTATTGATAAAAAAACAAACCTTGTAAAACGCTGTGTAGGTGTCCCTGGCGATTCGTTGGAAATTAGAAATGGCTATGTATACATTAATGGCAAACAAAATGTATTACCAGATCGTGCCCATTTACAATTCAGTTATTATGTGCAGCCTAAAACAAATCAGTTCAACCCTAAGTTTTTAGCAAACCGCTACGATATTACGGACAGATTCCAGATTATTAACAACCAAAACACCTATCATTTTTCTGCTATTTCAGACGAAGCTCTGGCTAAATTTAAAAACCATCCCAATGTAGCCAGTATCATCCCCATAAAACAAGAAAAGGGTGTTAGAGATCCTAGTTTGTTCCCTCATGATCCAAATTACAAATGGAACGTCGATTTCTTTGGTCCCCTGTATATTCCTGAAGAAGGAAAAACGATAAACATCAATCTAGAAGTGCTCCCTCTTTACAAAAGAGTCATTACAGAATACGAAGGCAATACATTAAATGTAAAGGGCAATCAAATTTATATAAACGGTGCAAAAGCAGACACCTATACCTTTAAACAAGATTATTACTGGATGATGGGCGATAACCGCCACAATTCATTAGATGCAAGAGCCTGGGGCTTTGTTCCTTTTAACCATGTAGTTGGGAAACCTGTTTTCATCTGGATGAGCTGGGATTCATTTGCCGATGGCTTTAAGAAAATACGTTGGGATCGTTTGTTTACAACTGTAGGAGGCAGTGGTAAACCTACATCCTATTTTATACCATTTGTAGTATTACTTTTTGGCTGGATAGGTTATAGTAAGTGGAGAGCTCGTAAAAAATTGAATAGTTGATCTGTTAAAGTGTTTAGTCGCTTATAATTCAATAACAGCTAACTAAGCAAATGAACATCATACTACATCCAACATACTTTCCGAACATTGCTCATTTTGTAGCCATGATTAAGGCGCATCATGTTCTGTTTGAGGTGGAAGACAATTTTTTAAAGCAAACCTATAGGAACAGGACTTATGTTTATGGAGCAAACGGCAAATTGGCTCTTAATATTCCTGTAATACACACCCAGAAAGATCGTCAAAAATACAAAGACGTTAAGATTTTCAATGCCGAAAAATGGCAAAGTACTCATTGGAAATCTCTCCTATCAGCTTACAGGACGTCTCCTTTTTTTGAATATTATGAAGACGAACTTTACCCATTGTTCAATTGTAAAACGGATTATATCTTAGATTTTAACCTAAAATGTTTTGAAGTAATATGTGAGTGTTTACAATTAGAATTAAATACTTCAAGAACTCAAACCTTTAATAAGTCCGTTGAAAACTGTGAAGATTTTAGGTGTCTGGTAAATGCAAAAAAAGAACAGCAACAATCTTTTGATGCCTACACCCAAGTTTTTGACAATAAGCATGGCTTTATTCCTAATTTGAGCATATTGGACCTCCTATTTAATGAAGGGCCTAATGCATTGAACTATTTAGAATCCCAAGTAATCTCAACACAATAATGTTACAACCGTTTCTTCATTATGGTTGTCATATCCTCCTGCCGCTTTTTGTTGCCCTAATTTGGTATAAACCGAAATGGCAACTGGCCTTTTTAATCATGCTATCGGGTTTTTGGATAGATATAGACCATTTACTGGCCACCCCTATATTTTCCCCTAACCGATGTAGTATTAATTTTCACCCGCTACACAGTTATTATGCTATTGTAATATATCTATTTTTACTAATCCCCAACAAGACACGCTTAGTGGCATTGGGTTTGGCAATTCATATTATTGCTGATGTTGTAGACTGTTTGCTAATGTAATTATTTCAAAGCCAAAGTGGCCATAATCGGATAATGATCAGAATAATGCTCTCCATAGGTTTTAAATTCCTTAACAGGATAACTTTTATCCGCTAAAATAAAATCGATCCTGACCGGGAAATACCTAAAGTCGTAGGTACGACCAAAGCCATTGCCTGCTTCCTTAAAAGTATCCCTTAAATCACCTTTAATTTTTCGATACACATACGAGAATGCCGTATTATTAAAATCGCCGCAAACTATCATTTTATACTTACACTGTTCCTTATGAGCTAAAAACAACTCGGTTTGTTCCTGCTGTCTCTTAAAAGCACCTCTTACCCGCTTAAAAAGCCGTTCGGAGTCTTCTTTTTTTAAACTTTCAACTTTAGTATTAATACGTAGTGACTCTAGATGAATATTATACACTCTTATCGTATCACCTCCTTTTACCATATCAATAAAAATAGCATTATTAGCCGTATTAGGAAATTCTATGGATCCTGAGTTAATTATAGGATATTGTGAAAAAATGGCCTGACCATACTTCGTTTTCTTTCCTGATAGCTTTTCGAACTTATACTTAAAGAAAGAAAGGTCTATCGCCTCATGGGGGTGGTACTCCTGAACGCTTAAAACATCTGGGGATTCTGCCTTAATAAAATCGGCAATCTTTGTTTCCAAATGCGCTTCGGTTAACCACTCATAAAGATTAAACAGCCTAACGTTATAATTCATAACCTTTATGCTGTCTTTATTTGTTTCTTCCTTGTAAGAAGTGAACTTATACAACGATCCAAAAGCAAAATAGCTAATAATTAATACTACAAGCGACAGCATTAACTGTCTTTTTAATTTAAGTAACCAGTAGATTAAGAACAAGGCATTACTTAAAATTAAAAAAGAAACCCCTAAATTTAGAACAGAGAGACCAGCAAAAGTTTTAGGAGGTATATAGGGTAGTACAAACGACAATAAAAGTGCTAAGGCCGCTATTTGATTCAGCAAAAAAATCAATTTATCAAGGAGACTTAACTGCTTCATAACGCTATTTTCCTGCTCTAAATAAAAATTCCTTCTCCTCGGCCGTTAAGCTATCGTAACCACTTTTACTTATCTTATCTAAAATAACATCAATCTTCTTTTGATGATTAAACTCATTAAAATCGGCTTTAGTATAACCACCTACTTTCGATTTATTTTTATGTACTGTTTTTAAAGGGCCTTTCTTAGCCGACTTAAACATGCCAGCAATAGCGTCCATTAACCTTTCAAAGCCTTTACCTATATCATTTCCTTTAGTCAATTGTTTGGCATACGCATACCCTAACAAAGCACCTCCCAAATGTGCTAGGTTACCACCTGCATTAGCTCCAAAAAGCCCTATACCATCCAAAATAACAATAGCCAAACCAATGTGCCAAAGCTTTAAACTAAAAGTAAAAAAACGTATATCCTGATTAGGCAAATAAGCACAAAGAAAAATCAATAGTGCTCTTACTGCAGCCGAAGCTCCTACCAAACGTGAGTTTACACCAAAAATACTGGGGAATAAGGTATAGGCTAACATAAACAACAAGCCACCAGCAATAGCCCCTAAAAAGTAAACGTTTAAGGCCATTTTTGGGTTAAACAAATTTAAAAACATGCGTCCTATAATATACAACCAAAGCATGTTAAAAAGAATGTGTAAAAAGTCATAGTGCAAAAAAGCATAACTTACAATTGCCCATGGCTTAACGATAAAATCACTAAAGTCACTTGGCAGTTCTAACCACCCTAAACTTGATCGGACTAGAAGCCCTACAATAAAAACAAGCACATTAACAGCTATGATCTTTTCCAATACATTAAGCCGTGATAACTTATACTTTATATCTTGTGTTAGAGACGTCATTAATACCAGCGATTTCTATTAAACTGATTCTTTTTCCAATACCACATGATAAGGAAACCAGCTAATGCGCCTCCAACATGTGCCATATATGCTGTATTGCTAGGACTAAAAAACGATTGGCCTGTGATTCCTGAAATTAAATCTAAAATAATAATTCCCGGAATAAAATACTTTGCTTTTATTGGAATTGGTAAAAATATAAGCATTAACTCAGCATTTGGGTTCATCATTCCAAAAGCGGCAAGTATCCCCATAATACAACCTGAAGCTCCTACCATACTCGCGTTAAAAGCTGGAAAAATAGCTTGTAACTCCAAAAGTTGTGATTGGGAGACCCCTTCCATCAATTTATTGGTAGCCAGCATTTGCTTGATATGTTCCGGAGACAACCCAGAGGCTAACAAAGCATTATAATTAGGCACGTATTGAAAGTAATAATATCCCACTTGTAAGGCAACAGCTCCCAGGCCTGCTGAAAAATAAATAAATAAAAAACGTTTGGTGCCTAAAACTTGTTCTACAGGTGTTCCAAACATCCAAAGGGCAAACATGTTAAACAATATATGCGAAATACCCCCATGCATAAACATATGTGTAACAATTTGCCAAGGCTGGAACGCATCGTTCTTTGGAAAATACATGGCAAACCATTCATAAAAAATGCCGTTCCCAATAAACAATGTACCTATAAACATAATGACATTAACAATCATTAAATGCTTAACGGCTTCAGAAAACCTCATCATATACTATATAAATTTTTTATCTAATTCATCCACGCTCATCGTAATGAACGTCATTCTATTACTTGGAGAAACATTAGGTTCCTTACATGCAAACAGCTTATTTACCAAGTGTTCTTGCTCTTCCTTTTCTAAAGATTGCCCTGTTTTAATAGCTAAACTTTTTGCCATAGATTTCGCCAATAAATCGGCTGCACTAAAATTACTGTCGGGCACTTCATTTTCGATATCGCTTATTAACTGTTCTAAAATAATAGACACCTCACTATCGGGCACGCCTACAGGCACCCCCGTAACTTCAACAGTTTCATCAGCAAGGTTCGAAAACACAAATCCAGTATGTTCTAAATCTTCTTTTAATTGCTCAATAACAGTAACTTCTTGAGGTGAAAAATGAAGTTGAAGCGGAAACAGTAACTGTTGGCTCACAGCATCCTTAATCGTAATATTCTGAAGAAAATCTTCGTAAAGTATACGTTGGTGCGCCCGATGCTGGTCGATAACCATCATGCCCGATTTTATTGCACTAACAATATACTTATTACTAATTTGGTACGTGGTATGCACTTGTTCAAGCGCTTTATGATCTTTAAAGATTACCGGTTCCAACTCCTCGCTCTCAAAATGTACCTCGCTAAAATCATCCTGGGTTTGTGTCCCTTTTGATTCCAGACCAACATATAAACTTTCCCAAGTTGCAGTTGGTTCCTTCTTATAAGCAGTTGACCTTGGTCGCGAAGATGTTTCATCTTGAAACGGATTAAAGCTTCTATCTACTTCTATAGTTGGTGCACTAACAATTACTCTTTGGCTAATATCATAAGGTGTATCCAAACTGGCATCACGATCAAAATCAAGTACCGGCGCAATATTAAACTGTCCTAAACTATGCTTTACAGCCGCACGCAATAAAGCATATAGGGTATGTTCATCATCAAACTTAATTTCAGTTTTCGTTGGATGGATATTAATATCAATTGTTTGTGGATCTACCGTTAGATTTAAAAAATAACTGGGGTGCGTACCATTCTTTAATAAACCATCGAAAGCCGATGAGATCGCATGGTTAAGATAAGCACTTTTAATAAAACGATTGTTAACAAAAAAATACTGCTCTCCTCTAGATTTTTTTGCAAATTCAGGTTTTCCAACAAAACCCGATATTTTAAGCACATCGGTATCTTCCTCTACAGGCACGAGTTTTTCGTTGGTTTTACTTCCAAAAATGTTTACAATACGCTGTCGGTAATTACTAACAGGCAGGTTAAACGTTTCATTACCATTGTTGTAAAATGCAAATGTAATATTGGGATGCGCCAAGGCAACACGCTGAAACTCATCAATTACATGTCTTAATTCAACTGTGTTCGATTTTAAGAAATTACGGCGTGCCGGAATATTATAAAACAAGTTCTTTACCGATACCGAAGTTCCTTTTGGTGTTACTACAACCTCCTGCGATATAACATCACTTCCTTCGATTATAAGGGCACATCCTACCTCATCCTCTTCCTGCTTGGTTTTTAATTCTACATGGGCAATAGCTGCTATACTTGCCAATGCCTCACCCCTAAAGCCTTTTGTATGCAATTGAAATAAATCATCGGCACATTTAATCTTAGAAGTTGCATGGCGCTCAAAGCTAAGCCGTGCATCGGTATTGCTCATTCCCTTTCCGTTATCGATAACTTGGATAAGGGTTTTCCCTGCATCTTTTATAATTAGTTTAACTGTTGAAGCTTCAGCATCAATAGCATTTTCCAAAAGCTCTTTTACGACTGAAGCAGGTCGTTGAACCACTTCTCCAGCTGCTATTTGGTTTGCTACATGATCTGGTAATAGCTGAATGATGTCTGCCATGTATTATTTAGAAAAGAAAATAGATAAATCGAAATCGATGATAAAAAGAAATATAAAAACCAGGACAAGAGCTATTATCAATACGCGTCTGTCTGCCTCTTTGTTACGGTTGGTCTTAAAATCGTCTAAAGCATTGTTTAGTTTGTTTTTTAATCCTGAATTGTTGCCTACCGTTTTTCTAAAATCATCAAACTTATGCTTAATTTCAAAAGGGTTACCCTCCCCCTTATCGTCGAAATAACGTGGCGTATAACTAAATTTTTTATTCTTACGTAATTTTAAGATTCCCATAATTCCTAAGCTTTTAAGTTACATAAACTTTGTTTCCAATAAATACATACAAATCAATAACAATACCAAAAGTAAAATGAGTGTACGTATAGGCATAACGCCCCGAACTTTCGATTTATTGGCTTCGCGTGCTCGTTTCCATTTAGAAATAAAATCTTCATCCTTAAGTCTCCCCTCTTTAGAGTCCGTTTCCGGATCTTGAGAAAACCTAGGCTTATAATCAAAGGTTTTATTTTTACGTTGCTTAAACAAAGTACATAAAGCTTATACCTCAAAATTACTTAAAAATAGGCAAAAACAAGGAATAGAATTGCCAAAAATTGTTAACAGCACTCTTTGGTAAATCCAAAACACCCAACAGTTTTCAAAAAAGATAAACCAACCACAATTTGCTTAATGAAGCCTGTTTTATTCATGCTATTTTAGCTTGAATTGCAGAACAGCAATCCTTTTTGATTTCGAGACAAGCTTCGACTCGATATCGAATAAAAAGAAAAGTAGATTTAACTCTTTTGTCTTAATGCTGCCATCTTTATAGCAGCTATCGCAGCTTCGGTACCTTTATTACCATGCTTGCCTCCAGAACGATCTATAGCCTGTTGCAAAGTATTGTCTGTTAAAACACAAAAAATAACAGGAGTTTCATGCAAAACATTCAAGTCTTTAATACCTTGCGAAACAGCTTCACATACAAAATCGAAGTGTTTTGTTTCTCCTTGAATAACACTACCTATAGCAATAACGACATTAACCATTTGTTCCTGCATTTTTTTACTACCATAGATAAGTTCGTAGCTACCAGGAACATCCCACCGTATGATATTCTTTTCCAAAGCACCGTTGGCTAATAAGGTTTCGTAAGCCCCATTATACAGGCCTTCGGTGATCGAATCATTCCATTCTGAAACAACAATCCCAAATCGAAAATGTTTCGCATTTGGGATTGTTGTTTTATCGTAATCGGATAAATTTTTATTTGCAGTAGCCATATTATTTATTTGCCAATGCTTGTGCTTTTCCTATAAACACATCTATTGTTGATGCTTCTGTAGCATTAGGATATTCCTCTTTTATGCGCTTAAAGTATTCAAGGGCTTTATCTGCTTTACCTAAGTCCAAAGCTACTGCTCCCGCTTTATACAAATACATAGGCGTTGTATACTCGTTATTACGCATTTTTGCGGCTTGCTCGTAATAACCCAAGGCATCTTCTGGCTGATTTAATTGCACGAAGGCATCGCCTATATTCCCTTTTGCCAAAGGTGCCAATACTTCATCTTCACTTGAAAAGTCACTTAAATGCTCTACTGCCTTTTTATAATCTTTCAATCTTAAATAAGCAGTACCCGCATAATAGTTAGCTAAATTAGCTGCAGGTGTACCACTGTATTCATTGATAATATCAAGCATACCATATTTACCCTCTCCCCCATTCAATGCCAAATTGAAAAGAGAATCTTTTTCAACACCATTTATAGCCTGATCAAAATACTTTTGTGCCTGAAACATATCGTTCATTGCAGCCGTTTGCTTTGGTTTTGCTATAAACTCCTTGTACCCTAAAGTACCCAAAACGACTAGTGCAACTACACCTATTATTATAAAAATATACTTTTGATTCTTTTCTACAAACGCTTCTGTTTTGGACGCTGTTTCGTCCAATGTATTAAATACCTCTGCTGTAGTAGATCCTTCTTCAATATTGTGTTCTTTCTCTACTTTATTTTTTGGTTTGTATCCTCTTTTACTATACGTAGCCATATATTCATAATATTAATGCGCCGCAAAAATATAATTTTTCTTTATAACTAAAAGGTTATTTATTTGATATTTTTCAATAATTTGCACTTCTTTTTAAAGCATTATAGATTTCCAACAGCATTAGATAACTTTTTGCATGATTTTAAAATCGCTCTCGCTACTTAATTATAAGAATTTTGATAATAAAACATTTACGTTTAACAGTAAAATAAATTGTATTGTTGGAAACAATGGCATAGGTAAAACCAATATTCTGGATGCCATTTACCATTTGTCCTTTGGAAAAAGCTATTTTAATCCGGTAGCAACGCAAAACATTAAACACGATGAAGCCTTTTTTGTAATTAACGGCGACTACATTAAAGGTGATGCTATTGAAAAAGTAGTTATAAGTCTTAAACGCGGACAAAAAAAGGTAATAAAGCGTAACGGCAAAGAATATGATAAATTTAGTGATCACATTGGTTTTTTACCATTGGTTATTATATCGCCTGCAGACAGAAACCTTATAATCGAAGGGAGCGATACCCGCAGAAAATTTATTGACAGCGTTATTTCCCAAAGCAATAAAAACTACCTATCCCACTTAATTAAATACAATAAGGTTTTAGCTCAACGCAATGCCTTGCTAAAGTATTTTGCTTTAAACCATACGTTTAACGCAGATACTATAGACATTTACAACACACAACTATCCGATTACGGCACTTACATATTCAAAGAAAGAGCCGCTTTTTTAGAAACATTCATCCCTATTTTCAAGGCTCGTTACAAAGCCATTAGCAATGGCAATGAAACAGTTGACTTAGTATACCATAGCGATTTATTCGACAATGACCTTAACAGTCTTCTTCAAAGCGCATTAAACAAAGACAAAGCGCTTCAATATACAAGTACAGGTATCCATAAGGACGATTTACATTTTAATATAGAATCGCACCCTATTAAAAAATTTGGGAGTCAAGGTCAGCAAAAATCGTTCTTAATTGCCCTAAAATTGGCTCAATTCGATTTTATAAAAAAGCAAAGTGGAGTAAACCCTATCTTATTGCTAGATGATATTTTCGACAAACTAGACGCACAACGGGTTTCTCAAATTATTAAATTGGTTGATGATGAAAATTTTGGTCAAATTTTTATAAGCGACACCCATGCCGAGCGCACCGAAGAGGCTGTAAAACAAGTACACCAGTCATACGAAATTTTCAAATTGTAATTTATTCCCTTTTAATCCCAAAATAAATATTTTAGGATGTATTTTTGTATTAGCTAATACATCCTCATGGCAAAACGAAACAACGAACATATAAGCATTGCTGACGCTTTAAAAGAATTTGTAGAAACCCACAAACTGGAAAAGGGCTTAAATAAAGTGAACGTTGCCGAAGCCTGGGCAAGTCTTATGGGCAATGGGGTAAATAACTACACTACTTCTGTAAGATTGGAGCGCGACACACTTTATGTGCAACTTAGTTCCAGTGTGCTTAGGGAAGAATTAAGTTACGGCAAACAAAAAATCATTGACTTGCTTAATGAATCCTTAGGTAAAGAAATCGTTAAAAAATTGGTGCTCCGATAAGAGCAATATTAATTTTATTTAAATAATTGAATTAAAACCAACAAGATATCTTTATTTACACTACCTTTGGTGCTTAATTTTTTATAATACAAAATACAATGAGTAAAGGTACCGTAAAATTCTTCAACGATTCTAAAGGTTTTGGATTCATCA
Organism: Snuella lapsa; assembly: GCF_039539345.1. NCBI lineage: Bacteria > Pseudomonadati > Bacteroidota > Flavobacteriia > Flavobacteriales > Flavobacteriaceae > Snuella > Snuella lapsa. Next base: position 41,460 of record NZ_BAABCY010000069.1, read on the forward strand.
TTGAAGATGACAACAACAAAGAACATTTCGTACACATTTCAGGACTTATCGATGAAATTCGTGAAGGTGATGCCGTAGAATTCGATCTACAAGAAGGTAGAAAAGGATTAAACGCCGTAAACGTAAAAGTAATCTAATACATATACTTTAACAATTACAAATTAAAGTCTATCATTTTTTTGATAGACTTTTTTTATTTAGTATCTTTCCTACTAACTTTCTGTTAAATATTAATTTTTACTATTTGACATAGAGTTTATTAAACAATTTTATTAATTAATATTTTTAACAATGAGTAAAGGAACAGTAAAATTCTTCAACGATTCAAAAGGGTTTGGATTTATTATAGAGGAAGGTTCAAAAAAAGAACATTTTGTTCACATTTCAGGATTAGTCGACGAGATTCGCGAAGGTGATGACGTTGAATTTGACCTACAAGAAGGCCGAAAAGGATTAAACGCAGTAAATGTAAAAGTAATTTAATATATACTATTTTATTTTTTTTTGGAAACAAAAGCCCTGCAATGAAAATTGCAGGGCTTTTCTATTAATTATGTACCATCCCCAAATGCATTATACAAAAATCAGGAGGTGTTCAATATGTTTTCCTAAATCTAGAACATGTCTCTTCCAGAAAAGTGGAATGCCCCTTCGATAGCTGCATTTTCATCACTGTCGCTACCATGAACTGCGTTTTCACTTATAGAAGCTGCATATAGTTTACGAATGGTTCCTTCGGCTGCATCAGCTGGATTAGTAGCTCCAATTAATGTCCTAAAATCTTCTACAGCATTTTCTTTTTCCAAAATTGCTGCAACTATCGGACCTCGTGTCATATACTCTACCAATTCACCAAAAAATGGACGTTCATTGTGTATTGCATAAAATGTCTCAGCATCGGCTTTGGTCATTTGGGTTAATTTCATAGCTACAATTCTAAATCCTGAAGCTGAAATTTTTTCTAATATTGCGCCTATGTGCCCTTTTTCAACAGCATCTGGCTTAAGCATTGTAAATGTTCTGTTTGTTGCCATTTTATAGTTTTAATTTCGTGCAAAAGTAATGCATTTATCAGTAAAAACAAGCCTATCCAATTTTAAAAATGTCGTATCTTCGTGGCTTATGAAAAAACAAGATATTTCAAGTATAAAACATTTACTTTCCGACCCCAAGAATATTGTAATTGTTCCACATAAAAACCCCGATGGAGATGCTATTGGTTCGATATTAGGACTCTATCATTATCTTTTAAAATACAATCATAATATATCCGTTATTACTCCCAACGACTATCCCTCCTTTTTAAAGTGGGTACCGGGAGAGGAGGCTATTTTAAAATACGATTTACAAACAAAGCTATGCAATGACTTAGTGAAGTCGTCCGATATCATTTTCACCTTAGATTTCAATGCGTTCCATCGAACTGGTGGCATGGAAATGGTTTTATCTGAAAGTAACGCCCTAAAGATAATGATCGATCACCATCAAGCTCCAGACGATTATGCAACATATATGTTTTCGGATGTAAGCATGAGTTCTACCTGCGAAATGGTGTACCACTTTGTAAACATGCTTGGTGATACAAATTTAATAGACAAAACCATTGCTACCTGCCTATACCTTGGTATAATGACCGATACTGGATCGTTTCGTTTCGCTTCCACCTCAAGCCAAACACATAAAATTATAGCACAACTTATCGAAAAAGGAGCCAACAATGCAGAAATACACAACAATGTATACGACACAAATAGTTACGAACGCCTGCAGTTATTGGGGTGCGCTTTAAATAATTTAAAAGTCATCCCCAAATCCAGAACCGCTTATATTAGTCTTTCTCAAGAGGAACTCAACACCTATAACTATAAGAAAGGAGATACAGAAGGTGTGGTTAATTACGGCCTTTCTCTAGATAACATTGTTTTAGCCGCTATTTTTATTGAGGACAAACAAGAAGGTATTATAAAAATATCGCTACGTTCTAAAGGTGATTTTTCGGTAAACGAAATGTCCCGTGCGCATTTTAACGGTGGAGGACACACAAATGCTGCCGGAGGCAAGAGCTATTTGCCCCTTCAAGAGACTGTTGAAAAATTTATTAGTATATTGCCTAGTTATAATAAAGCTCTGAACGATGTCTAAACTACCTATACTACTAATAGCCGTTTTACTAATCTTTGGCTGTAAAGCACCTGAAGCCCGAAGACCTATCACCGTTAAAACCGGATCGTTTATTGATGATTCAGTCGAACGAAACAAAAAACTTAACGCCCTAGAAGAAGCCAGTATAAAAAAGTTAATGGCCCAAGACGACAAAGAATATTTGGCATCTGAAAGTGGTTTTTGGTATTACTACAATAACAAAACAACTGTTGACAGCTTAAACACGCCCAATTTTGGAGATATTGTTAATTATAATTATAATGTAAAAGCATTAAACGGTGCTTTAATCTATTCCAAGGAAGACTTAAAAACACAAAATTACGCTATGGACCAAGAGGAGCTATTTACAGGGCTTCGTGAAGGTCTGAAACTTATGAAAGCGGGCGAGACCGTCACCTTTTTGTTTCCTTCCCTAAAGGCATATGGCTATTATGGCGATCAAAATAAAATAGGTAGTAATACACCTTTAATTTGTGAAGTAACAGTAAATTCTATAACCGAAAACAAAACTAACAGATAATACATCTATGGTAACACTAAAATGCCCTTTTAAAATCTTATTTTTTTCACTAACCATTATTTTAACTTCCTGCAAGGCACAATATCCAGATCTTGAAGATGGCTTGTATGCAGAGTTCATTACCTCTAAAGGTATTATGGTTGCTAAACTCACGTATGACAAAACACCTGTTACGGTTGCCAACTTTGTGTCCCTAGCAGAAGGCTCCAATACCATGGTAGACAATAAATATTTGGAGAAAAAATACTATAACGGCACAATTTTTCATCGTGTTATAGATGATTTTATGATCCAAGGTGGCGATCCAACAGGAACAGGAACTGGTAGTCCAGGCTATAAATTTGATGATGAATTCCATCCAGATTTAAAACATGACAAACCTGGCATTCTATCTATGGCAAATTCGGGTCCGAAAACTAACGGAAGCCAGTTTTTCATAACTGAAAAACCAACACCGCATTTGGACAACAGACACACTGTTTTTGGAGAACTCGTTATTGGGCTGGACATACAAGATTCTATTTCTAATGTAGAAACCACAAAACCGCAAAACAAACCCGTAAAGGATGTTGTTATCAAGGAATTGAACATTATTAGAAAAGGTAAAGACGCGAAAGCTTTTAATGCAGCAAACACCTTTAACAATTACTTTGAGGAAGCAACACGACTTGAAAAAGAAACTGCAGCAAAAATAGAAGCCGCTATAAAAGCTGCTAAAGAGAAATTCAATACACAACAAGCTAGTGCCACTACACTATCTTCTGGTCTGCAATATATTGTAACCGAAAAAGGAGCAGGTGAAAAGTTATCGGAAACAGCTCAAGTATTAACACACTATGCAGTTTATTTTGAAGACGGCAAACTATTAGACACCAGCATATTAGAAACAGCCGAAAACTACAATGCTGTTAACGAAAGAAAAAAGGCAAAAAATGGTTACCAACCAATAACGGCCGACATTAGTCCCAATGCAAGTATGATTGCTGGGTTTAAGGAAGGTCTACAACAGTTGAGCGTAGGAGATAAAGCTACATTATTTATCCCATACCATCTAGCCTACGGAGAAACAGGCAACAGAGGTATCCCACCAAAATCTAATTTAATTTTTGAAGTTGAAATAGTTGAGCTACTTAAATAATTACATAATAAAAAAACATGCACCTATTAAAATTTGATTGGAACCCTATAACCGGAATTGACATTATTGGAAATTTTAAGCTTCATTTTTACAGCCTCATGTGGGTAGTAGCTTTTGTGATTGGGTGGTATATTATGAAACGTATCTTTACAAAAGAAAAAGTTTCCCTAGATTACTTAGATCCTTTATTTATTTATACCGTTCTGGCCACTATGATTGGTGCACGTTTGGGACATGTACTCTTTTACCAATCGGAACTAATAACACAGGATTTTTTCAGCATTTTCCTTCCTTTTAAATTTAAAGGCGGCTTTGAATTTACAGGATTCCAAGGGCTAGCAAGTCATGGTGCAGCCATAGGAATAATAATAGGCATGTATCTATATCGCAGGAAATACACATACAAATCCTTGTTATGGATTTTAGACAGGGTAGTTATATCTGTAGCATCTGGTGCCATCTTTATACGCATAGGCAACTTTATAAACTCAGAAATTATAGGCAAAGTGACCGATTCTAACTTAGGCGTCCGTTTTATTCAAGATTACTATTACAAAAGTGAAATTGTAAGACTAACAGGAATTAAAGACGTTCAAAAGGCCTATAATGCAGTAACAGAGAACCCGAAATTCCAAAATCTTTTAGAAGCAGTTCCCTATCGCCACCCAGCCCAATTATACGAATCGTTTTGTTATATTTTTGTGTTCTTAATTTTATGGTACGTATACTCTAAAACATCCAAAAGCCAACAAACAGGTTTCTTATTTGGCTTATTTCTGGTTTTATTGTGGACCATTCGGTTTTTTGTTGAATTTGTTAAAGAAGCTCAAGTTGACGAAAGGGCTTCATGGGCATTAAATACCGGACAATGGTTAAGTATTCCTTTTGTCTTATTAGGCCTTTATTTTATGTTTATATACAAACCAAAATCTGCAGTTAAATAATAAAAATGCACATACGATTAGTTATAATATCGTCCATCTTTTTATGCTTAAATCTTAGCATGCATTCATGTAAGGACGATAAAAAAGAAATAAAACAAACAGAAGTGTACTTTAAAAAAGAAGGAGAGCTCAGTATATTCAAATCAACAAGCGATAGCCTAAAAATTTCCCTTGATATTGAAATCGCCGATACAGATTACGAAATCCAAACGGGTTTAATGTACAGGAATTCGATGCAAAATAACCAAGGTATGCTTTTTGTGTTTAAAGATGCACAGGAGCGTTATTTTTACATGAAAAATACCCGTATCCCCTTAGATATTATTTTTATAAGCGAAAATAATGCTATCGTTAGTTTTCAGAAAAATGCGAAACCATTCGATGAAAGCTCCTTACCATCAAACCTTCCTGCCAAATATGTTCTGGAAGTCAATGCTGGTCTAATAGATACTTGGGGACTAAATGTTGGTGATAGCATACGTTATAATAAATAAAACTTGCAAGATGAAACAATTAATATTACTGTTATTTCTAATTAGTGGGGGTACCTACGCTCAAGATAAAAAACCTAACATCTTGTTTATAATTTCTGATGATTTAACAGCAACTGCTGTTTCTTCATATGAAAATAAAGCTTGCCATACTCCTAATATAGATCAATTAGCTTCTGAAGGCACACTTTATACCAGAGCCTATACGCAATATCCCGTTTGTGGCCCCTCCAGAGCATCGCTTATGTCTGGTTACTACCCCAACGCTACCAAAACGTTTGGTTATGTAAGCGGTCGTGAAAATATTGGCCCCGATCGAAAAACATGGTCTCAATTATTTAAGGATAATGGCTATTACACAGCTAGAGTTAGTAAAATATACCATATGGGAGTTCCCATAGACATTGAAACAGGGTCGAACGGGCAAGACGATGAGGCTTCCTGGACCGAGCGTTTTAACAGTCAGGGACCTGAATGGAAAGCAATAGGAGATGCCGAATTGGTTCAGAACAATCCCGATGGTAAAATTGAACGCAAAGGCGGTAATGTTATGACCATTGTAAAAGCGGAAGGAGACGATCTTGTCCATTCAGACGGAAAGACAGCCAAAAAAGCCGTTGCATTAATTAAAGAACATAAAAATGAGCCTTTCTTTCTGGCTGTTGGCTTTGTTAGGCCACATGTTCCTTTTGTTGCTCCTAGACCCTACTTCACACCATACCCTTACGAAGATATTGTAATGCCTAAAAAAGTAAAGGGCGATTGGGACGATATCCCCAAAAGAGGTATTAATTATGTAACGAGCGTTAATGGACAAATGTCGTTAGAGCAACAAAAGAAAGCCGTAGCTGCCTATTATGCTTCTGTTTCTTATATGGATGCCCAAGTAGGCAAAGTTTTAAAAGCTCTTAAAGATGAGGGACTGGAGGATAACACGATTGTGATTTTTACCTCAGACCACGGTTTTCATTTGGGCGAGCATGACTTTTGGATGAAAGTAAGCCTTCACGAAGAATCGGTACGTGTTCCTTTAATCATTAAAGTACCTGGCAAACAGCCACAGGTATGCCATTCGTTTGTAGAACTTCTTGACCTATACCCCACCATTTCAGAACTGGCGGGACTAAAATATCCGAAACATATTCAAGGAAAAAGTTTGACAAAAACCTTAGACAAGCCTCAACATAGTGTTAGGGATATGGCATTTAGCGTAACACAAGGTGGCAAATCGTTTTTATTAAGAACTGAAAAATGGGCTTATATCCAATATAATGAAGATGCCTCAGCTGGTATTGAGCTATTTGATATGGAGAATGACCCAAAGCAGTACACAAACTTAGCCAACATACCAGAGTATGCCAAAACTGTTACTTTCTTCAAAAAGAAGCTGGAAAAGAAATTAAAAAAGGTAAGAGCTAACGATTTAGGGATTGTATACCCGTAAGTTCTGCAAAAATTAAAACCAAACTATGAGAAACTTATTACTATTGATTTTAGTATTTAACTTATCTAGTTGTCATTCCCAGAAAAAAGAAAAAACAGAAAAAAATATTGTTGAATATTCTTGTGATTGTATAGCTGAAATTCCAAAAGACAAAGACAATCAAGAATTACTGATTGAAACACAAAAGTGTATTTCTGATAGTTATGAAGTTTACACAAAATACGTTGAGAATTTAGCTAACAAATACTTTGAAAAAAATCCAAATGCACAATTAACCGATGCTCAAAATTGGATTAGAAAAGTATTGACCGAAAAACTTGTAAAAAATTGCCCGAGATATAGCAAAATAGTCTCTCAAATAGCATTTAAAAAAAGAAACGATTCGGATATAATCAAAGAAGTTGCAAAAAAAGTCTGTGAAGAAATAAACGCTTTGAAAGTAAAAGAATTAAGTTGGAATGAAATTGATCCTATTTTCGTCAGCCAGACAGTAATGAATGACCAAGCAATAAGAGAAAAATACGACCTGAATAACAAAACAGAGATGACAAAATATTCGACTGACCTAGTTCAGGAATTAGTAGCTACTTGTGAAAGATACAGGCAATTTACAGTTAAAATAAAAAAATAACTTTATAACTTTTGCTAATCAATCGAGTATAAGTTTCATTACTTCGGGACTTTACAACTGAAACCCTTCGCTTTTTTCCTTATTTCAGTCACTCTAGAAAATCCTCAGAAATTTCAATACCACAAAAGCGTACGCAAGTTAATTGAATTTTCAGATAAATATAAACGCGAAAAGCAACTAAACTAACATGGCATTGGATTTAAATACCTATTCGGCAAATTTCAATATTTAACTAAACCACTATGAACTGGAAGTCCTTAGGTTTATTGCACGAAGGACTAAAGTCCCTATCATGATTTGAATAGCTTAAATTAGGATTTTTAAACTCTAATGTTGAAAAACCGTTAAAAACGGTTTTTATATTACTAAAGTAGTGCAATGAAATTGCAGGGTTTTAGCCCCTAATTTGAAACCAATAAAAAAGCCCATCAACCAAATTGGTGATGGGCTCCTTAATAAAGAAAAAATTTGAGTTAGCTATTTTTCTTCTTTTTATCTTCTAGTTTTTGAACTGTATCGAACATTACTGGTGTCGCAATAAATAGCGAAGAATATGTACCAACAATAACCCCAACAATTAATGCAAACATAAAGCCTCTAATAGAATCGCCTCCAAAGATGAAGATTGCCAATAGCACTACTAAAGTTGTTAAAGAGGTGTTTAAGGTTCTACTTAATGTACTGCTAAGCGATATATCAACTACTTTATTGAACTCCCAAGAGGTGTGCTCGTTAAAATACTCACGAATTCTATCGAAAACAACCACGGTATCATTCAAGGAATAACCGATTACTGTTAGGATAGCTGCTATAAATGCTTGATCGATCTCCATACTAAATGGCATGAATCGGTACGTTATAGAGAACACACCCAATACGATTAATACATCGTGAAATACAGCGGCAACAGCTCCAAGTGAATATTGCCACTTTTTAAAACGTAATAAGATGTAAAGGAACACCACGATTAAGGATCCTAAGATCGCCCAAAAAGATGCTTGCTTAATATCATCAGCAATTGTTGGACTTACCTTATACTGTTCCATGATACCTACCGTTTTAGTATCACTAGTATTATCAATAAACGCTTCGTATGTTAAATTTGGTAAGTACGGTTGCAAAGCAGTAAACAATTTACTTCTTATTTCTTCATCTACTTCTTTACCTGTTTCATCAACTTTATACTTCGTTGTAATTTTTAGGTTATTCGCCTCTCCAACAGTTTTAGCATCAGCACTACCAAATACATCTGGTTTTGATAAAACACCTGAAATTTCAGATGCACTTACATCCTGTGCAAAACGTACCTGATAGGTTCTTCCTCCTACAAAATCAACACCTTGATCCAATCCGTTTGTAAATAACGACCCCAAACCTAGCGCAATAACCACCCCAGAAATGATATAAGCCATTTTACGTTTTCTTAAGAACTCAATATTAATATTTCTAAATAACTTTTTAGTAAGTGCAGTAGAGAAATCCAATTTACCACCTCTGTTTACGTACCAATCAATAAGCAGGCGGGTAATAAATATCGCTGTAAAAAGAGAAGTACCAATACCTATTAACAATGTAGTTGCAAATCCTTTAATAGGACCAGTTCCGAATACAAATAAAATCAAGGCTGTTAAACCTGTTGTAATGTTAGCATCCAAAATTGAGGAAAGTGCATTACTAAATCCATCTTGAATGGCCTCTTTATAAGCTTTGCCCTTTGCTATTTCTTCTCTAACACGTTCAAAAATAAGCACGTTGGCATCTACCGACATACCTATTGTAAGTACTATACCTGCAATACCAGGTAAAGTTAATACCGCTCCTAGACCAGATAAAATACCAAATATCAACAAAATGTTCAATAACATGGCAATATCAGAAAACACCCCTGCTTTTCCATAATAAAACACCATCCATAGTAATACCAACACCAATGCGATCATGAACGACATACTACCACTATCGATAGCTTCTTGCCCTAAAGATGGTCCAACAACATCACTTTGAATTATATCGGCCGAAGCTGGTAATTTACCTGCACGTAATACGTTTGCTAAATCGATCGCTTCATTTAAAGAAAAGTCTCCCGAAATTGAAGAGCTTCCTCCTGCAATTGGTCCCGATGTTACACCCGGCGCGGAATATACAATGTTATCTAAAACAATCGCAATCTGACTGCCTTGGCTATACGCTTTTCCGGTCATTTCTTCCCATATCTTAGCGCCCTTCGCATTCATTTGCATAGATACTTCAGACTTCCCTGTTGGGCTAAATTGGTTTCTAGCATCGGTAACTACAGCGCCACTTAACGGTGGTACATTATCTCTATTCCCAACCAAAGCATATAAATCTACAAGCTCACTGTTTTTTTCAGGCTTTCCAAATGCAAACTTAACATAACGCTGCTCGGCAGGTAACAAAGCTCTTACTTCTTTTGAGTTCAAATAGTTTAAAAGCGTTTCCCTGTCTTTTAGTTCGAACTTAGCAATAACTGGTCCACCTGGATACCCTTGTCCTCTAATTAAATCGAATATCGGGTTCACTCCAGCAACAGCTGTAGAGTCAGTTTCAGCATCTCCTAAAAGTTCATCAATCTTAGAGTCGGTTGCATCTTCGGCATCTTCGCTTTTTACTTCTTCTGTAGTTTCTTTTACATCGACAATGTCTTTTAAGACCTCATTAGCCTGTGCTAAAAACGGAAAGAATTGCTCTCCTTTATAGGCATCCCAAAACTCTAATTGGGCAGTACTTTGTAAAAGGCTTGTGGCACGCTCAACATCTTTTACACCTGGTAATTCGACTAAAATACGTCCTGAAGTTCCTAAACGCTGAATGTTTGGAGAGGTTACACCAAACTCATCAATACGCTTACGCAATACTTCAAAGGCAGAAACGATGGATTCATCAATTTTCCTTCCTATAACTTGCTTTACCTCATCATCACTCATTGTGCCGTCAATTTCACCATCAAGCTCCTTGGTATAGAAAATATCTGGTGATGCCAATTTAGTGTCACCTTTAATAGCATCAAATGCTACGAAAAAATCCTCTAAGTAAGTACTTTGACTATCTTTTTGAAGCTCTGAAGCATCGTCCAATGCCTTGTTAAAAACAGGGTTGGTTGTATGATTGGCCAGTCCTTTTAATATATCTTTTACAGATATCTGTAGAATAACGTTTAAACCTCCTTTAAGGTCTAAACCTAAATTCATGGATTTAGCTTTCACTTCATTATAAGTGAATTTTGCAATACCTATATTAAAAACGGTATCTGTCGCAATAGACTCTAAATAATCAGCCTCTTCTGCACTTCGCTTAGCTCTATAGTTTTCTTCAGTCTCTGGAATTTTATTAATAGCAATCTCTTCTGCATTTTTTTCAATCTGATTCGCCTTAAACGTAAAGGATAGTTGGTAAATACTAACCAACCCGAATAAAACTGCAAATAATTTTACTAGTCCTTTATTTTGCATGTTTCTGTTTTTTTAATTTGAAATGTTTCTGGCAACAACACAAACCTTGTCACCTACATTTTTTATGGTTAATTTAAATGTATCCTTCTAAACATTAATATTTAGAAAGTAGTGGTATACTAAATGTATAGTTTTGAAATTTTAATTAGTGGCATAGTACTAAAATGTACAAAGAAGAAACTTTCACATGTCCTAAATGTACTCAAGCCACACATACCTAAGCCAACGGTCCCGCCCTGACTTCTGGTATATTACGTGAAGTGGTATCAAGTGCTACCGCAATATTACGACACACTTTAAATGCTACTTTAACGATTTTATTTTCGTCCTTAGCATCTATCTCATTATTAAAGTTGTAAAGATTGGTGTTGTAAAACCTATCGAAATCCTGTTTTACATTCAAAACACATTTTCCATCCAATCCCGAAGGTGCTTCTTTTCCTTTATGGATTTCGAATACATCGAGCTTGTACTGCTTTGAATCGTCATTTGGAGACCTTTCATGCTTATTCGAAGATAAATAACCTGTTTCAAGTGCCTTAGCCTCAAAAAGCTTTTCTTTTACAAACTCGACATCGGTCGAACTGTAGTAAGTTATTTTAAGTTCACCGTTACTTAACTCTTGCACATGAACTTTATCAATTCCAATAGCATGCAATTGATTTTTAACAGCCGAAATAGCGCTTTGGGCTTCATCAGATGTGATATTCGCATCTGAGAATTTCAATACAACCTCCTGATTAGGGCCAGAAATTCCATTCTGGCAAACACCTAATACGATTAGGATAATTGTAAGAGCAACAAAGTACCATTTTTTGTTCATGCGCCAAATATAAAAATAAAGACTGTATTTCTACAGTCTTTATGTAAATATCTATTTTTAAATCCGTTGTGCCTTTTAATAAATCCCTGTCAATTCGAGTGAATTTTACGATTGAAACGAGTAAAATTTATATCGAGAATAGGAACTTTAGCCTTTAAAATAGTTCTCGATACGATTTTTTTATCAAAAAACCACTCGAACAGACATTTTTGAAACTAGTTCAATCCAAAATGCACAATGGTTATTTTTAAATTATTGAATAATAAAGAATTTCTTGAAACGAACTATCCCCGACGCTGAGCGTCGGGGAATTCTTTTTGATTAAAATTCTAATAATCCGTTTGTTTTCCTTACACCTTCGGCGCTAGCTTGCATATGTGCTTTTTCGGCATCACTTAAAGGTATATCAACAATACGCTCTATACCATTTTTACCTAAAATTACTGGCACTCCTATACAAATATCTTCTAATTGGTATTCACCATCCAACAATGTTGAACATGGGAATAACTTCTTTTGATCGCATGCAATTGCCTGTACCAAACCACTTACTGCTGCTCCCGGAGCATACCAAGCTGATGTTCCCAATAACTTGGTAAGTGTTGCGCCACCTACTTTGGTATCGGCAGCAACCTGCTCTAAGCGCTCTTCACTTAAAAATTCTGATACTTTAACACTGTTTCTTGTAGCATGAGAGGTTAATGGCACCATACCTGTATCGCTATGTCCACCTATTACCATACCATCTACATCACTTATTGGTGCATCTAATGCTTCGGCCAACCTGTACTTAAAGCGTGCCGAGTCCAATGCACCTCCCATACCAATAATTCTATTTTTAGGTAGGTTAGTTGATTTGTGTACTAAATAGGTCATCGTATCCATAGGGTTACTTACAACTATAATAATTGTATTTGGGGAATGCTCAATTAAGCTTGATGCAACGGTTTTTACAATGCCTGCATTGATACCTATTAATTCTTCACGTGTCATTCCTGGTTTACGTGGTATTCCAGAAGTGATAACACAGATATCACTATCAGCCGTTTGGCTATAATCGTTAGTGACTCCAGTGATTTTTGTATCAAACCCATTTAATGATGCGGTTTGCATTAAATCCATAGCTTTTCCTTCAGCATAGCCCTCTTTAATATCCAATAAAACGACCTCTGAAGCAAAATCTTTAATAGCAATATACTCTGCACAACTGGCACCTACTGCTCCTGCTCCTACTACTGTTACTTTCATAAGTTAACTTTTTAAGAATTTTAATGATTATATGTTTCTTCAAACAAAAGGAACTCTCAATTTACATTGAAAATCCCTTATGTTTTCACCTTAATCAATTTTGTTATTTCGTTGATTTTTATAGCTCAAAAATACGAATAAATATACGGTTAATAAAAAAAGTGCAAGATTAAATCTTACACTTTTCGCAATAAATTTTATATAATTTAAACTAAAACGTTATAGGGTGCTACCAACAAATAGTAACACTTCTAAATACCACTTTTAACATTATCTAAATCCAAAATTGATTCCTACAGAAAAGGCATTAAATTCAGCTAAGTGGTATTCTGCATTAAGTCTAAAGAATCCTAATTTTAATTTTGTTCCTATAGTACCTCTCACACCAGAAATTTCGCTAGACACAGAAAATGGGTCAACAATATCATTTGTTGTTAAAATACCATTAGAAACTCTATATGTCCCCAATAAATCTGATTCTGACTTCCCTTTTAAATAGCCCAGTCCGCCATAAAAATTAATAACTGGCATTTTTGTAGATGCTATTAATTGAAGCAGCCATGTATTGGTTGCTGTTTCTAAACGCTGATTTTCACCTTCTATGTTTGAGGAATCGTCTAAATTATACTTACCATCTAAATGTGTATAAGCAACCAAACCAGATATAGCAACTGGCAATAGTTTATCGGCTGGCAACCATTTTGTGAATTCAAGCTGCAAACCAGCTCCGTACATACTTAAGGACACATCATCTGTATCAATTTTAGGCACAAAACGCGCTTTAACCTCTATACCCTTGCTTAACCCTAATGCCCCTTGAATAAAAGCGGTAGGTAATAAATTGGCTGTTTCTGAACCAATTCCAGAAGGCAAGGTTATTTCTTCTGTTTGCTGTCCAAAAATAGGATCGTCGTAAGCAATCTCTACAACCACATCTGGATCATTTTCTCCTAGGGCAGTTGCTACCATTTGGGCATTAGACCCTTGAACAAAACGGACGTTATTATACGTATCGGTATCCATTAAAAATGATTTATGCTCATTTTTAATCATGGCCGCATTTGCAACTATGGAAATTTCAAAACCGCCTAAAGGTTTTGCATCGGCGGTATTAAACCAATTGGCATTCATACTATACATAAGGCCATTGGTTCCTGACATTAAATAGTCATTAGCAAAATGTTCTGCATCTTCAATACCTGCCGCCAAAAGAGCATCTAAATCGTTTTGTGCTTCTACTGTAATTGCTACTAAACTTAGTAACATAAATAAGGTTAACTTTTTCATCTGTTTATTTTATTTGTTTTTTTATTAGTCAGATGCAATTATTCACATCGTTAATAATTGCTTTTCAAAAGTGTTCATGAATCTTCGATTTCGCCAACAATCATACCGATGGGTATCAAGATTTGTTATGGCTCATTTCATAGTTCTATAAATTTGGGTGCAACAAAAATAGTAAATTACATTAAAAAACAACACTTAATCGATTAAAATTGTTTTTAATCGATATTTATTTTATTTTACACTTAAAATTTAGCTCTAAAACCCACATTAGGGGTTAAACCCAAAGACGTATTATCAATTCGAATTGCAGACTCAGAATCATTAGGGTCTACTTCATAATACCGATTGATACTATTTTTTCTATTCAAAATGTTTAATATACCAGCTCGTAAGGATGCTTTTACCGATTCTGTAATATTAAAATGATAACCGACTCAGGTGTTAGTCTTGGTATACGTTATCATTTGGGTCTGGGAAGTATTTATGACAATGGCAGTCCCAATAATAGGGTTTGACAATTCTCAATTGGTTTTGACTTTTAAATTAACTAAAAATGCCGCTTAATTTAAGCGGCATTTTTAGTTCGTGTTTATGTTATATCACACTAAGCATCAATATTTGCATAAACGGCATTTTTCTCAATAAACTCACGACGCGGTGGCACCTCATCTCCCATCAACATAGAGAAAATTCTATCGGCTTCGGTTCCATTATCTATTTGAACGAGTCTTAATGTTCTAAACTCTGGATTCATAGTTGTATCCCAAAGTTGCTCTGCATTCATTTCTCCAAGACCTTTATATCGTTGAATATTCACCGAACCACCAAAAGACTCAGCTATTTCATCACGTTCCTTATCTGTCCAGGCATATTGTTTTTTATTTCCTTTTTTAACCAAATATAATGGAGGCGTTGCAATATAAACATGACCTTCTTCAATAAGCTCTTTCATATAACGGAAGAAGAACGTTAAAATTAAAGTAGCAATATGACTACCATCAATATCGGCATCACACATAATTACTATTTTGTGATAGCGCAATTTCGACAGGTTTAAAGCTTTACTATCTTCTTCTGTCCCTATAGTTACACCAAGTGCCGTAAAGATGTTCTTTATTTCCTCATTCTCGAATACCTTATGGGTCATAGCCTTTTCAACATTCAGAATCTTACCACGCAATGGTAATATGGCCTGAAAGTTTCTATCGCGACCTTGTTTTGCAGTTCCGCCTGCCGAATCTCCCTCAACAAGGAATACCTCGCACTTTGCCGGATCTTGCTCGGAACAGTCACTTAATTTCCCTGGTAAGCCACCAATACTCATTACTGTTTTACGTTGCACCATTTCACGTGCTTTCTGTGCAGCATGACGAGCTTGAGCCGCAAGAATAACCTTTTGGACTATTGTTTTAGCATCCTCTGGGTGCTCTTCCAAATAATCGGTTAACATCTCTGAAACGGCCTGACTCACCGAAGCAGAGACTTCGCGGTTACCCAACTTGGTTTTGGTTTGCCCTTCAAATTGAGGCTCGGCAACTTTTACCGATACAATAGCTGTTAAGCCTTCGCGGAAATCATCACCTGCAATATCAAATTTTAATTTATCCAGCATTCCAGATTCATCGGCATATTTCTTTAAGGTATGTGTTAAACCACGACGAAAACCTGATAAGTGGGTACCACCTTCATGGGTATTAATATTATTTACGTACGAATGTAAATTTTCTGCATAGGACGTGTTATAAACCATAGCAACCTCAACAGGCACCCCGTTTTTCTCTCCTTCAAAGGCTATAACATCTTTCATTAAAGGCTCACGGGTAGCATCTAAGTACTTAATAAATTCTTTAAGTCCTTCTTCTGAATGGAACGTTTCCCCTTCAAAGGTACCATCCTCTTTTTTAGCCCGCTTATCAACTAAGTGAACCGTAATACCTTTATTCAAATAAGCCAACTCACGCAACCTACTCGCTAGCGTATCATAACTATACTCCAAAGTCTGTTGAAAAATAGTAGCATCTGGTTTAAAAGTAACAATAGTTCCTCTTTTATCAGTATCGCCAACTTGCTTTACAGGATATAGCGATTTACCGCGTTCATATTCCTGCTCCCAAACTTTACCATCCCTATGAACAGTCGCTTTTAAATGTTCTGATAATGCGTTAACACAACTTACACCAACACCGTGCAATCCACCAGAAACCTTATACGAATCTTTGTCGAACTTACCTCCTGCTCCAATTTTGGTCATTACAACCTCTAGCGCCGAAATACCTTCCTTTTTATGTATATCTACTGGAATACCACGACCATCATCTTCAGTAGTAATTGAATTATCCTCATTTATTGTAACGGTAATATTATTACAATGTCCTGCTAGTGCCTCATCAATAGAGTTATCTACAACTTCATACACTAAATGATGTAAACCACGAACACCTACATCACCAATATACATGGATGGACGCATACGCACATGCTCCATACCTTCCAGCGCCTGAATACTGTCTGCCGAATAACCATTCTTATTAAATTCTTCTTTTGCTTCACTCATATTTAATAATTATCTAAAAAATTATAGTCAAATTTTATCTCATAAAAAAAGATGCCTAGCGCACCCTTCTGAATACAAACAAATATACAAAATAAGCATGCTTTTTAAAAGCATTTTAACGTCTTTATCTAATAATTATCAACAATTGTTAATTACTAAAAAACCGCTTAAATCGCTTAAAAATGACCTTAAAATGGATTTTAGCTTGTTTTTTCAGATTTAAAAAACTTAAAAATCATAAAATGCTTTAAAACTGATTTATGCAATGATTTACGACATATCTTTTTTACCAGATAATCGAGATTTAAATCCTTCGTGAGCTTGCACTGAATGAGTTTACTAAAAGAAGTCATCTTGACTTTTTTTTGAGGAAAAATAGGGGTTTTAGAAATTTGTGTTGCGAAACATAAAAACTA